>NZ_JASJOR010000028.1:0-110670 GCF_030068545.1 Xanthocytophaga flava
ACGCGTTACGCACCCGTGCGCCACTGGTATTGCTACCCGTTCGACTTGCATGTATTAGGCCTGCCGCTAGCGTTCATCCTGAGCCAGGATCAAACTCTCCATAGTATATGAAGTTTTGTCCTTTATTGCTATTGCTAGTGATAAAGAACAGTGTCTGTCCCGATAACTCTCTTATTAAAGGAATCAAGTTGACGGTTTGTTTTCAATCCTAAGATTTTAACAAAACCTTACCTTGCTTTATTTGCTTGCTATCTTTTGCTTCAATCACTCAAAGAACTTCTCTTCCACTTTTGGAAGATAGACCTATCTACTAGGTAGTATTATTTTTTTACTCTTTTTTCTTTACTTAAAAAAACCTTTGTAAAATTTGGTTTTCTTATTTTGGATTCTTACTTTTACTTTACCACTCTTATTTTTCTCTCTTTCAGAATCGGGATGCAAAGGTAAGTTTCTTTTTCTTTTCTGTCAAGTATTTTGTGAAAATTTATTTTTTTATTTTTTTTCACTACTTGACTTCCGTATCGCCTCTTCCTTCACTTTACTTGCTTTTACTTTATTTCTTCTGTTTCTTGTTTCTTTCTTCACTGTGTGTGAATCGGGATGCAAAAGTAGAAGTTGTTTTTGACTGCTGCAAGAAAAAACTAAAATTTATTTTCTTCTTTTTTCTTACGCTGCTCATGATCTTCTCTTGATTTGCGAACAGGGTTACAAAAGTATACGACCCAATCCTATTCTCCAAATATATTTTCAACTTTTTAAAGATTAAAGTTATAGTAAATCAATAACTCTCTCTCTCTATCATGAAGTAACATTAAGTCAACAGATATACCTGCTTCAACAATAAAGTTGAAGCAGGTATATTTCCTATTTATAGGCAGAGATTGTTTCAATAGTTCCATCAGGTCGATGTGTCAATTCAGTAACTTTCACACTTCTCAAATGAGTTTTACCACCTGATAAAGAACTATCATGATAAAATAAATACCACTTCCCTTTAAACTCAACAATAGAATGATGATTTGTCCATCCAATAACAGGTTTAAGAATTACACCCTGATAAGTAAAGGGGCCATAAGGACTGTCGCCAGTAGCATATACTATATAATGTGTATCACCAGTAGAATAAGAGAAATAGTACTTCCCATCATATTTATGTAACCAGGACGCTTCAAAAAAACGACGATCATGATCCCCTGCTAGCAAAGGTTTTCCGTCTTTATCCAGAATTTGAATATCTCTTACTTTTTCATCAAAGTGGAGCATGTCTTTACTGAGTCTGGCAACTTTAGGGCTAAGAGCTACTTGATTAGAATCAGGTTCCTTACTATTTACATCATATTTACCAGAACGCCATCTCTGTAATTGTCCACCCCAGATTCCACCAAAATACATATAATGCTTACCATCCGAATCTGCAAATACAGCAGGGTCAATGCTAAAGCTTCCTTCAATGGGTGTAGGTTCAGCTTTGAAAGGTCCTGTTGGAGAATCACTTTTAGCTACTCCTATCCTGAAGATATCTTGCTTGTCTTTTACAGGGAAATATAGATAGTAAGTTTTATTTGCATATGCCGCATCTGGAGCCCACAGCTGACGTCCGGCCCAAGGAATATCCTTAATATTTAATGCAATGCCATTATCCTTTACACTTCCGGGTATGCTATCCATAGATAAAATATGATAGTCTCTCATATCAAAATGATCTCCATTATCATTTTGAGGAATTCCAGCTTCAATATCATGAGAAGGATAAATATATAGCTTTCCATTAAATACATGAGCAGAAGGATCAGCAGTATAAATAGCTGTAACCAATGGATCAGATATAGGATGCAAGCTATCTTCTTTAACAGAGGTTGTTTGTACAGAAGCGGATTCCTCTTTTTCGGAGTTCTTACTTGTACAGGCACTCATTAAACTCAGTACAACTAATACAATGAGAGTAGGTACTTTTAAAGATAGGTGTTTGATCATTTTTCTATAAGTAGTAGGTGAAAGATTAGATTGTCTTACTCTTCCGCTAAGGCGATCTGAGCATGATCCAAATATAGAAAAATATTAAATGTTATCCTGACACTTTTATTATTTTTATAGATAATAGTATTTTATACAGACTTTAATAAGCTATTTTATATACTTGGTTGAGATTCCTTAAATAAAGTCATAAAAAAATCACCCCTGCTGGACTATATAAATAGTCTGGCAGGGGTGATTCTCAGTTTAATAGAAAGACTATTTCTTCTTATTTTTAAGCGGAATACGGATTTTCATTTTTTGAGATACTGGCTTTCCATTTTCCTGAGCAGGAGTCCAGCGGGATGCGTCTTTTACTGCTTGTACTGCTGTCTGATCGGATTCACCACCAATACTTTTCAGTACTTTTACATTGGTAAGACTACCATCCGGTTCAACTGTGAAACCTATTTTTATAGTACCAGATCCATAAGAACCTGCATTAGGAGATGCCTCTAGCTTTTGCTCTATTGTTTTCATAAATTCAGGCATTCCTTTTTCGGGTTGTGCAGGAGTATAGGCAGCTTTACCACTTTTCTCATCTTCACTTCCTATCACTACTACCTCACTCAACGACTTCATATCAGGGGATAAGCTGGCATTGATAGTACCATGTTGATCTACAGGAATACGGTATGTTATATAACCTACAAAACTAAAGGCTAATTCTCCATCGGCCGGAACTGTGATTGCATATTCACCATTCTGATTGGTATACGTTGTAATGTTCGTTCCTTTTACAGTAACAACTGTTCCAGGTATAGCCATGCCATCTTCTGCGTCTACTACTCTTCCTTTTACTATTCGTGGAGTTTGTACTCCTCCTGCTATCACCTTTGCTTTTGATTTAACGACTGCATTTGATTCATCACCAGCAATAATACTCTTGTCTGCAGAAGGTTTAACCGAAGCAAATGAATTTCCCTGGACAGATTCTGTTGGAGGTACGGCCATCTTTTCTTCCAGCAAAACAGGTTGATTAGATGTAGCAACTGGTTGGTCTTCTTTTGCCAGCATTGTAACTGTTGCAGTACTTACAGGATTCTTACCTTTTGATTCTACCACAGTTTCAGATTTTACTACAACAGGTTTATCCTTTTCATTTGTAGTCAGAAACGATTTAGTCACATTTTTATCAGCCTCTACTTTATTGGATTCACCTTGAGTACTAGCAGGCTTCTTATAAGAAGATGCTTGCTGCATTGCAATTTCGCTTTGTTCAGGTGCATTAGCTGAAGAGGTTTCATTTGGAGAAACAACGGGAGGTCCATTCTGGGTTTTAGCCAGAGAAGGAACCGTTTTTTCTGAATATTTAACATTGAATATTACAACTACAGCACAGCATAATAATAAAGCCACTGAAGCAGCAATAGCATAAGGTTGCATACCAAACGGAATGCTAATACCACCTCGTTTTTGCTTCTGTTGTGAAATCCGTTGATGTAATCGTGATTTCAAATCATTCATATTACCCTTCATCTGCTGTGCACTTTGTTGAGTGCCCAAACCATCAACAGCATCCGCAGTGAATGCATCGTTGGCTAATTTGGATTCTACAGGATAGGAAATATCGTTATTTTCTTTACTGAAAAGATATTTCTCAATGATATCCTGAGACAAAGGTGACTGTAGGGAAGGAGTATTTTTTTTATGTCGGGTCATTTCGCTTAGCTATATACCTGATAAGTCTGATCTACTTTATGATTAAAGAATTAAGAGTTGAATAGAATCTTATCCGGTTTTGTCCAGATAAAGCTTAAGATTTCTCTTTCCATTCTGCAAATAGCTCTTAACCTGTTTAAAATCGAATCCAGTCATATCACATATCTCTTTGTATGACTTCTGTTCGATATAAAAAAGCTCAAGACAACGTTTTTGCTCTTCGGGCAATTCGTTCATCCCATCTTCTATCTGTGTCAACCGATACTCTATGTCTTCCTCTTCTGGATGCGATGCAACCTCAAATTCCATATTCTCATCAGCAGATAAATAAATCGTTCCCTGAGATGTATAAGTTTTATGTACTCTTAGCTGCATCAGACAGTGATTGCGTGCCAGTGTATGCAGCCAACTACTAAAGTTTTTCACTTCGTGAATTCTTAATTCAGTAACCAGCTTTTCAAAAATCTGCATGGTGGCATCTTTGCTGTCGTCTTCCTTTTTCAGATACTTCAGGCAAACCCCAAACACCAAATGCATATATCTTTCATAAAGCTCACCCAGTACTTTCAGATCACCAGACTCACGGTAACGCCGTAGGAGTTCTGCATCATCTGCTGGGGCTTTTTTAGGTGAACGGCGGAAAAAGAGCATGCAGCGACTAATTTAATAGTTAATGAATAAGATAATTTTCTCTCGACTATACTTTCTGCTCCACTTTGTATCAAGGTTCAAATTTGATCTTCATCTAAAATTACAAACATCTCCTTAAATAATAATACTATCTATTTATTCGATACAGAAGATAAAAGTAATATTTTTTTTCACAAAACTAATAACTATACTATATTTTCTTCAATTATTTAAATTCAATCGAGAGAGAAAGAACCTCTCCTCTTCCCATCTGCACACATAAAATACTGTATGACAACATCATACTATTTAAACACTATGCTAATCTCAAAACTCTTCCTACCAAAAATCCAATAGCCTATTTTTGGCATTCCTCAAGTTTGAAAACACACAGTTACAGTAGAAAAAATCGTTCCACCTATAAGTAGAAACAGAAGAGTATCTACAGCTTGATCTGAATTATACATAGGGTTAATCTTGTTGTGAATTCATCGCAAGTGACATATTGAAGAGTTAACCATAGTTGATCGAATCAAAACAATTTGTGTCTATAACAAATCACTGATGAGTTGGATAAACTATACTTTTTGTGTTTGATCGGAATTTACCGCAAAAAGATCTCTTGCGCATAGTTTAGATCAACAAGCTCTTCTGCATACATCTATGCGTATTAAAACTATTTCAAAGCTGTTTACAAAGTGATCTCAGAAGGCTAGCAAATATTCTCTGCAGAATAGGTGTGGAAATAACAATAGGCCTGCATCTATTGTAAAAACATCTAAAACCTATCACTCATGAGTAAACTACTTATAGTTCCTACCTTATTTTGCCTTTCCTGGCTAGGGTTTGCTCTTATTCATACGCATAAAACCATTACAGGTACAGTAACAGACTCTGTCACCCATCAAAAACTGGCAGGAGTAAAAATTACGGTACAAGGTACTGCCACTGAGACTAAAACCGATGGACAGGGAAATTATTCTATTCAGGTAGCAGGAAATCAGTCTGTTCTTGTTTTTACGTATAGTGGATATGCGCCCAAAAATATACCAATTAATAATCTTTCACGGATCGATGTAAGACTTGTCAAAGGTCGGCGAAAACCGGTAGTAGCCTCAAACGAAAAAGCCTATCAACCAAAAGATGTGGCTAAACGGAAAAATATAGTAGATAAAGAGATTTCTATTACAACTCAAGAAGAAATAGAAGCAGCAGAGATGTATTTTACGGAGTCCAATATGGCTCCTCCTGGTGTTGCATCACCAGTCATGACTCAAGACTATAATATAGAGTCGTATAGTACCATTCATGAGAATATATTTCATGAAGCTCTTCGCAATCCGCTTTCAACCTTTTCTATAGATGTAGATGCGGCCAGTTATAGTAATATAAGACGTTTTGTGGATCTGGGACAAGCCCCTCCCAAAGATGCAGTTCGGATAGAGGAAATGATTAATTATTTTGAATATGATTATCCTCAGCCTACTGGCAATGTGCCATTTTCGATAACAACTGAAGTATCAGAATGCCCATGGAACCCAAAAAACCGACTTGTACATATTGGGTTGCAAGGCAAAAATATTCCTACCCAAAATCTGCCTCCTTCCAATCTGGTGTTCCTGATTGATGTTTCCGGCTCTATGCAGGATGCTAACAAGTTGTCATTGCTTAAATCAGCCTTTGGATTACTTATTGAACAATTACGTCCTCAAGACCATGTGGCAATAGTAGTATATGCAGGAGCAGCTGGTCTGGTGTTACCTTCTACTTCAGGTAATCAGAAAGAAAAAATCAGAAATGCGCTTAATCAACTGGAAGCTGGCGGATCTACTGCGGGTGGACAAGGAATTGAATTGGCCTATAAAGTGGCACAGGAGTACTTTCAGAAAGAGGGCAATAACCGGATTATACTCGCTACAGATGGGGATTTCAATGTTGGGGCATCCAGTGATGCAGAAATGGAAAGGCTGATAGAGCAAAAACGTAGTACAGGCATATTTCTAACTGTATTGGGCTTTGGAATGGGTAACTACAAAGATTCTAAAATGGAAATTCTAGCAGACAAAGGAGATGGCAATTATGCCTATATTGATAACCTGCTGGAAGGCAAGAAAATATTTGTCAATGAATTTGGAGGTACATTGTTTACTATTGCCAAAGATGTGAAGATTCAGATTGAGTTTAACCCGGCACAGGTAAAAGCCTATCGACTGGTTGGTTATGAAAACAGAACATTAAAAAACGAAGACTTTAACAATGATAAGAAAGACGCAGGAGAGTTAGGTTCGGGACATAATGTAACCGCGCTGTATGAAATTGTTCCTACAGGAGAGTCTTCAGACAATTCATCTGGTACTATAGATCCACTTAAATACCAAAAGAATGTGGTTGATCCCAAAGCTTATAAAGCCAGGGAAATGATGACAGTAAAATTACGGTATAAGAAACCGAATGAAACTACCAGCAGTCTTATTGAAACAACATTGGTTGACCATAAAACACCTCTGAGCAAAACTTCTGACAATTTCCGGTTCTCAGCAGCAGTAGCAGAATATGCCATGTTGTTACGTGAGTCAGAATACAAAGGTAACGCTACTTATAATCAGGTGATCACATTAGCTACTCAGGCAAAAGGCAAGGATGAGGAAGGATATCGAATTGAGTTTATCAATATGGTAAAGGCTAGTGAATTTTTACAAGCTAAAAGATAAGTTGATATAGAATCGAATCAGGTAGCTGATAGTACCTTTTCATTGTAGAGAGTCTGCCCTAAAACAAAGCTTCCCCAGCAAAATTACCGGGGAAGCTTTGTAGCAAAAACATTCTGGCATTCCAATAGAATGAGATGTTTATCGTGTCTTTGTGCATAAACTCTTAATTCCGGCAATATAGGAAAGATTCAAACTATTTAGCCACCGTATTTTCACCCTTTTTTTATTGAGTATTTTTCCTTTCTTTGCGGAATTAATTAGTGCAATCTCCTACCTTTTATAAATCGTATACTCAAAACAGCGTGTGTGTCATTTGTGATATAATGCTGGTTTAAACCTATACCCTGGTTTCAGAACAAGATACAGGCATTTGTTCACGACCAAACTAGTAACGCTCTTCTTTCAGAATCAGGATTCTATGTAATTTAACTTCCTGGTACCCCAAAGATGAAATTGAATTCCGTAAAAGAAAGTCGTTTGATAAATACAAAACATAGTATATTTTTCAGTACATTTCACACCCTAACAATCAGAACTACCAAGTGGTAATAGTTCGTGAGCAGTCATACTATGAAAGCGCCAGAAATTCCCTCAAATGAAGAATCTCGTCTACAGGCCTTACAAGGATATCACATTCTGGATACTCAACCTGAAAAAGATTTTGATGATATTGTACAACTGGCGTCACAGATCTGTCAGACTCCCATTTCGCTTATTTCACTTGTTGAACAACAACGACAATGGTTTAAATCACGTGTAGGACTAGATTATAAGGAATTGCCTAGAGAGACCTCATTCTGTGGGCATGCAATACTTCAGGCTGGAATATTTGTTGTAAAAGATACTCATACTGATGAGCGCTTTATAGATAATCCGCTGGTAGAAGGGGATCCAGGTATCCGGTTTTATGCAGGCATCCCTCTTATTAATCCGGATGGTTTTCGCCTCGGAACGCTCTGTGTCATTGATAGAGTACCCAGAGAGCTTACTTCCGAACAACAATTTGCTCTTCAGGTATTAGGACAGCAGGTAGTACACCAGCTCGAACTTCGCCGACGCAATTTTAGTTTGATGTCAGCCATCGAACAATCTCAGGCACAAACCAATCGGATTAATCATTTGAATGAGATGAACAGCAAAATCATTTCTGTGATTTCACATGATTTGCGTAGTCCACTCAATACCATTCGGGGCATGATTAACTTTTTGGAAATTGAAGAAGGTTTACCAATCCAGATTCAGCATTTGATCCAAAAACTGAATGAAATGCTGGATTCTACAGATGAGATACTAACAACCCTTGTTCAGTGGGGAGCCTCTCAGCTTTCTGGCAATGACATGATCCATTCAACAGTAAATCTGCAAGAACTGATTGAAAAAGTAAAACAGGAACAGGAATATAAGGCACAACAGAAAAATAACACAATTATCAATCTGGTTACTATTGAGCACATTCGTGCAGATAAAGATATGCTCTGGTTTATTTTGCGCAATCTTGTAGGGAATGCCAACAAATTTACAGATAGTGGTACAATCAAGATTTCCGCTGAGAAGATAGACAAACAGATTAAAGTAAGCGTCAGTGATACGGGACATGGAATAAGTCAGGACATACTAAGCACCTTATTCTCCCAACGCCAAACCAGTAGAGGCACACAAGGTGAAAAAGGAATAGGCTTCGGATTAATTATGTGTCGTGAGTTTATCGAAAAACTGGGAGGAAGTATTGAAGTTCTAAGCGAAGAAGGAAAAGGAAGTCTATTTTCGTTTACGATTCCAAACCAAATATAATTCTCTGCTGTCAAAATCAGATTATAACTCATCCTTTCTTATCCTTCTGGTCTTATCCTTCTGGAGAAAAATCTGAGAAAGCAATATCCTACTATATAAAACACCTCAACAACGATCATAGAAAAGCAAATGTAATATTGCTGTAAGAAGAAAAAAGAAAAGGAACCTAAGGAAGTTGAGTTGACAAGATCAGAATATTTCTTACATTACATAATGCTATTGATTGCCTCTCCATTTTAGTTACAGATCATTTAAACTTTTGTAAAGAGCTATTCGTCGATGATTTGACTATGTTAGTCTTAAAGTAGCTAAATCATTACTTACCTATTCCATTCCAACAGAATCTATCTGTACCAATCCGGTATTATTTATTACATCCCTTACAAAAACCTCTGTTGATTATGGAAATTATAGAAATGTTTTCTCTACCTGTTATTGCCGCTATATTTTTCGCTATGGGTTTATTGAGCAGTTATACAGGTCGTAATAGTAAGCACAAGCCTAGCTAACCGGAGGTGCTTATTGTATATACACTAACTATTTTCTGTTCACTTATTCAGATAAGATACCTGTTTATATAAAACACAAAAGCCCTTCCAAAAGAAGGGCTTTGTTGTTAGTAATATCTGAGTATAACACCAAAGTATTAACTCTACAGCGATGCAATTTGCATATATGCAATTCTATTTACAAGTAAGTGTAAGGAAATTATTGTTTTTGTAAAAACCTCATACTAAGACCTCTACCCACATCAATAATTGTAGGCATCCTACATTAGTATAGCAAACAAAATCAAGAGTATGTTTGAATCAAGGGAGACAAAACCAAGGTCGTTATGACAAATAAAATGGTAGACCTATGTAAAGTGTGACCACACAAATGTATCTATAGGGCCATCTTCATTTGCAATGAACCAACCCATATAACGCATCGTTTCTTTGTCTTCGGGAGTTATATCTGTTATGGATTTACCGCCAGGTGCACCAGCCCAGATCTGGTCATGTTCTGTTTCAAAAATATGCGTATCCAGTTGTTCTGAGTCATATTTCGCAATTATGGATAACCCTGTAAGTATTTGATTAAGTGTAGCCATTTTCAGACTTAAATTAATTTTTCTCCGGTGATAAGATATTCTGTTTTATACTTTTAGTTATTACCTATTCTATCCCTTTCTGCCTCTGAAAGAAAAGAAAAGAAAAAAGCAGCATTGTATTTGCATAGGCTAGTGCTCAAACTATTCACTATCTGAATTTTACGTATAACTCAATTCTATCAAAAACAACATCTGTAATAGAGATACAGAAATGCAGTGTTTTTTATATAAAACTTGTTTAAGTTTGTATAAACAAAAAAGGTGTTATCCTTTTTTAATTGAAATTCAGGTGTATGAAAAATCCCGCCAGCTTTGCATGTGGGATTTTTTTTGAATATATACACTACTCTACATCCAACATACAAATTTTCGCGTACAATGTAAAGCAGGTCTGTCAATAAAAAAAATACAAGTTTTTAGACACTTCACAAGACTGCACTTTTTTGAATTATTTTTATACTTTGCTAATACGATTTACAATCAACTTTTTAATTGTACAAATAAAGCGACTGTCTATGAACACATTAAACAAGACATAATAGCTAACCAATAAATTTCTCTAATTTTCTCTTTATAATAAAGGACATTCCTCGGATCTTGCAAGAGCACTATGGTAATGATGCCTTATATTAATTTAAAGGTATTATAAAAACGTTTCATTTAAATTGAAGAAGCTTTGATATGAGGATAAAAACTATTCTATCCTAAACAGGATCAGCCCAAATTTTGTAAAAAATGTATACTTCTTTTGAGAAGGCTTTCCAGTCCGCGCATAGTTCACAGCAAAAGATTTCTTATTGGAGCAGGACAACCTCAGCGATCAGCAAACAAATTTCGTTTTATTCACGACAGTTTCTCTTCTGCGCATAACTCACGACAGATTTTATTTTGACCGGAACTCCAGTCACTTTTACCTTTGCACATAGTTCACCACAAAAATAAAATCTGATCGGAATTCACCGCAAACTATTATTTACATAGAAATAGCGTAAAATAACAGTTGTATTGAATTACCCGCAACAATAGGAATTTTACGAAAAACACATGTTGCTCGGAGAGGCAAGTCTTTAGCCTTAATTCAGGATGAATCATATTTAGCCCAAACTAGCCCTAAACAAAAACCGTCCGAAAATATTTTCGGACGGTTTTTGTTTTAAACATTTTTATTTTTTTTAAACATAGGCAGTCTCTATATCTTCCAACAGTCCAATTTGTGTAGTTTTCCAGTCCAGAGCTGCATGCGTCTTTTGGCTTGATGAAGCGCAATTTATAGAGGCAAAGTGTAAAAACCAGCTAAAATGTTTTTCAGCATCTGCTCCTTCCAGACCTTCTGTCGGTAGTTGTATACCCTTGCCAATTCTCTCGGCAATGTCTTTAAAGGTAATACCTTCTTCTGCCACAGCATGGAATACTTTCTGTTTAGGCTGCTTTTCTACAATCAGGCGGTATACCTTTGCAGCATCCAGCCGATGCACAGCAGGCCATCGATTTTGTCCATCACCTATAAAGGCAGATCGACCATTTGTTTTCGCCATGCCGATCAGGATAGAGATAAAGCCGTGATCGCCATGACCATGCACTGTAGGAGGCAAACGTACAATATATACATTTACACCTTTGGCAGCAGCAACAGCAGAAGCCTCTTCAGTGGCAACCCTTGGTAACACTTCCGAACTCACTGCAGGTTTATCATCTTCAGTTAGAAGACGATCGTATCGAAGCAGTCCTATTCCTGAGGTTACCACCAGTGGTTTTTCAGTGCCTGCTAAAGCATCACCCAATGCTTCGATGACAAGGCGGTCAGCCTCACAGTTAGCTTTAAATTTCGAAAAATCGTGGTTAAACGCTGTGTGAATAACTGCATCACAGCGAATGGCGCATTTTTTAATCGTTTCCAGATCATTTACATCTCCCAATTGCACTTCGGCACCCATCTCCTGTAGCTTTTGGAAAGCAATTTCAGAACGTACCAGTCCCAGTACAGTATGCCCTGCGGACAATAATTCATTTACAACAGCGGAGCCTACAAAACCTGAAGCTCCTGTAACAAATACATGCATAATAGTATAGTTTAAGGTGCTACAAAGTAAAATAAACCCTATCCGAAAAACGTGGTCATTTGACCATACTTTGCTTATCGATACAATTGTGCGTGACGTATTCTCGTGAGTGTTTTGAGAGAAATGCCCAGATAGGCGGCTATCATATGCAAAGGCAATCGGGTAACCAGGTGAGGATTGTTGCGGATAAAATCATCGTACTTCTCTTCGGGAGTAGCACTTATCGCAGTTAGTAAACGTTGCCTATTTTCGTATATTTTCCTGGAAATCAATTGTTCCGAATACTTTTTTAATAGTGGAAGGCTAGCCAGCAATGCATTGAAATCATTCTTCTTCCAAAGAACCGCCTCGGTAG
Source organism: Xanthocytophaga flava (assembly GCF_030068545.1). Lineage (NCBI taxonomy): Bacteria > Pseudomonadati > Bacteroidota > Cytophagia > Cytophagales > Rhodocytophagaceae > Xanthocytophaga > Xanthocytophaga flava. The sequence goes on from NZ_JASJOR010000028.1 coordinate 12,316, forward strand.
GCTCTACAGCTGCTATATTTACAATAGAAGGTATTTCCAGATCATAGCTTTCAATATCCAGTGTCCATTCCTTCTCAGATGAAAATTGCACTATATGTTCATTGCCATTGGCACTGATACTATATGTACGCAATATACCACTGACAATAAACACCTTATGACGGCAAACGTCGCCAGCCTGAAGTAATAACTCATTGCGACGCAGTTTTCTGGGTATCGCACTGCTTAGGATAGGCTGTATCTCTTGGTCAGGCAACTCCAAAGACTCGCTAAGATATTTTTTAAATTCGGATAACATCACAGACAACAATGAAGTAAATTCAGAGAAGAATCGTAATTTTATAAAGAAGCGGTTATAAAGGCTAAACACTAAATAACTTAAATAAATCCTCTTTTGAAAATTTTACTCTACCTGTTGCCCTTCTGCTTTTTAGTTTGAAATTAAAGGAATAAGATAACATATCTTCATTTCTCTTTTTTGTCCTTCAGAAAGGAACCTGTGACAAGACGGAGCGCTCCTAGATCTGGATTTTTTCTCTCAGAATCCAGAGGAAACTCTATTTGCCAAGAGATTCTTTCAGAAGGACAATAGAGGGTATTATTTTAGGATAGGAATACACATACAACAAAAAATAATTACAATTGTATTTGACAAAGAAATACTAATAGAGGATATAACTTTCTGTAATTTAGTGCTGTTAAGAATAAGATAGTTTTGAAAGTAACCTGTACCACTGTCTGGAAACGCTCCCCGGTCTTCAACCACCCAACCTGGAGATGTTTCTTCAAAATATTTTTGTAAAATCATATCCATTTTAACTTAAGTTAAAATTATTGTCCGTGGCAGTTACCGAAATTTACAGTGTTTTGTCTGCTATTCTTCTATAGCAGACAAAGATATGTACTAACTCACTTGATATATAGAACCAATGACTGATAAAAACGAAATCATAGCACAGCATCTGAAAAACTTTGCTGCACTCACTGATAAAGATATCAGTGAAAGTCTGCCGTTCTGGAAAGCTCGAAAAATCAACAAGGGTGATTTCTTTAACATGCAGAGTATGGTTTGTAATGACCTTGGTTTGGTCGTAAAGGGAATCTTCCGGATTTACTATCACGACCCAAAGACAGAAGAAGACAAAAACCTGTTCTTTTTTTCGGAAAATCAGTTCGTCGTTTCTTTTAGAAGCTTTATATCACAAAATCCCTGCTGGTATTTTATAGAAGCAATGGAAGACTCTGAGATTGTTTTTATTTCCTATAAGGATCTCAACAGCCTTTATGAAACCAATCCCAGTTGGGGAAAATTTGGCAGGCTATTGGCCGAATTGTTCTTTTCCTATGCACAGACACGTACAGAAGAATTCATGTTTTTTTCGCATGAAGAACGATATCTTAGATTACTAGAAGAACATCCAAATATTGTTGAACGTATTCCAGCCTATCATATTTCTTCTTTTTTAGGTATTACAAACCCCTCGCTGAGCAGGATCAGGAAGCGTATTAAACGTTGAAACACACTAGTTTAAATAGAGCTAATGAAGCTACTGGTTTCAGCCCAAACAGAAGACCAGCAGCTTCATTCACTTGGAATCAGCTTAAAAACTCGTCTATTTAACTCATTTGATTAATTGACCTTGACAAACGGATAGCTGAAAGGAGATAGTAAAATGCACCAAATGCTGAGTAACCGGCAAGATTAGCGATACCCGTCTTTGGATCATGTGCCAGAAGGATAAAAGACACCCCTGCAAGCATCGATTGTCCGCCACTGATAATCATGGGCCATTGTCCACCCACTACTTTTCTGCGTCGTAAACCTAAAACCAGTTGGATTAATCCTGTAACAATTGCCCAAACACCAAAAACCTGTAGGGTTTCAGGGATACCTTTTTGTAAGGCCAGACCTACCGCCACTGTAGTTACCGCACTAATGCCGGCATTAATATATAACATCGTTTTTGATGAGCTGCTTTGATTAGCACGAATATCCATGAAAGTCCCAATCAAGTCCCAGGCCGGATAAATGATCAGTAGAATACTGGCTATTTCTACAGATGTTTTGGCGAAAAGGCTAACAAGTATCACCCAGGTTACTGAAAATATCGTACGGATGAAATAGAGTTTGCGTAATGCTCTTGCTGTTTCAATGGGTTGTGCTTCCTTTGTTACACTTGAATATGTGGTAGATGTCATAACTTTAAATTTTAAGTATTTTGATAGGCTAAAGTTCGACAGTATTATTCAGTCCGTTTTTCACTTAAGTTAAAATGGACAATAGGAAAGACAATTTTTCGTAAGTAGCTGTTTTATACACTTCAGTTGTATTATCTGAAATGTTACATGAGTACCGGAATTACCTTCTTTATATTTACAGAGCAAGGCACTAAAGGTACTTTTGTAAGTAAGTTACATTTTTATTGACTCACTCCTTTTGCAAAGATATGAAACTATCACTCGGGCAAACTGCTCCAGAATTTTCTATCACAGACATATACGGAAAACAAATTAGTTTAAAAGACTTTCAGGGGCGTAAGCTATTGTTAGCGTTTCAGCGAAACACTGCTTGTCCATTTTGTAGCTACCAGCTTTTCCGACTCAATAAAATCTATCCTCAGTTACAGGAAAAAGGGTTGGAAGTAGTGGTATTCTTTGAATCACAGGCGGAGGTAATTCTCAAAAGCAGCTTCCTGACAGATCAGAAGCTAACTATCATTTCCGATCCGAAACGAAAAATCTATACACAATACGGCGCAGAGATAACTGCTGATAAGATAGAGAAAGTATTTGCCATTCCCAGCCGCATGGAAGATCTCCAGGCGTCACAAGCTTTGAAGTTAGCTAGTACAGAAAAAGAAGATGGAGTTAATCAGGCTGCCTTACCAGCTGCTTTTTTACTGGATGAAAAAGCAATCATTCGTCACATTCACTACGGACAGGATCTGGGAGACAATATTCCATTGGATGCGGTTTCGGCCTTTGCCAACCAAAAGTAGTTTGTAGCCAGTACAAAAAATTCCAAAGACGCTTCTCAGTAGTCCAACTACTAAGAAGCGTCTTTGTCTTTACAGAATATCTACAATCCGGATGCAACTCTTATTAGATGATTCGGTTTATGATATTAGTTTTATCAGGACTCTAAAATGGCAACTATTTTCTCCCCTACCCCTTTGGCTGAAGCAGGGTTCTGACCTGTTACAATATGACCATCCGCAATACTGTTGGCAGACCAGGGAGAAGCCGCATGAAAGATAGCACCTTGGTTGGTAAGAGCCGTTTGCAGATCGAATGGCACATCAGGTCTGGCATAGTTATCTTCTTCTTCAGTTGTGAATGATGCGATGTTTTTGCCATTTACTAAATAAGAGCCATCACTTAGTTTTATATTCAGCAACGATACCGGACCATGACAAACAGCTCCCACAACGGCATTCCGTTCATAGGTTTCTGCAATTACTTTTTTCAGTAGCGCATTTTCCGGCATATCTACCATTGGTGCAAGACCACCTGGTACAAATACAGCATCGTATTTACTCACATCTACATCTGAAAGTTTAACAGCTTTTTGCATGGAAGCCCAGCCTTTGCCTGTTAAAAAGGTCAGATTATCAGGATCATCTGCCAGATTCAGTGCATCCAGATAAGGAGTATCTCCTGTTAAACTGGCAAAATCTATCTGATATCCTGCTTTGTCAAATTCAGCATAAGGATGTGCTACTTCAGGTAAAAAAGTACCAGTTCTTCTGTTATGAGGGCCAATAGCATTGGCGTTAGAAACGATAATAAGAATTCTCTTTTTCATGATTTTAACTTTTAATGGTTTGGAAATGAATTAATTGAGCGACTTTCAATAAGACAAAGGTAGGAGTGCAAAAGCACCTGGAGGAGGATTCAAATCACTAAGAATGAGTGATTTGAATCACACTTTTCAGTGTATGACGTGATAAACACTTCATATACTAGAGGAAAAACCTAAATTTGGCATCACTCACCTATGTAAGCAACTTTAATAACTCAGAAACACATGTTTGAGCAGTTTCGAAAAAAGTTTTCACTTGAAGAAAAAAAATGGGACGACTTTGTTAGTTGTTTCAAACACATGAAGGTTCCTGCCAAAACTACCCTTCTAAACGAAGGCGAAATATCCAAAAAGATGTTTCTTATCGAAACAGGTTGTATTCGTGTATGGTTTAACAACAAAGGAAAAGATATCACCACACAATTTTTCTTTGAAAACAATATGGTTGGCTCTATTGAGAGTTTCAGAAAAAACATTCCCAGCCTTGTAACCATCGAAACTATCGAACCAAGTACAATCTGGTGGATATATAAAAAAGATATGGACCGATTGATTGAGGAGATAAAAGAAACACCCGTATTGCGGGATCTGTTTATTGATGCAATATTTGACCGGACATATGACTATATACGACAGTTCGTATCATCGATCAAAGACACACCACAACAACGATATCTTAACCTCCTTAACGAAAGGCCTCAGATCATTCAGCGTATTCCTCAACATTATATTGCTTCTTATCTGGGCATTAGCACGGTTCATCTGAGCCGTATCAAAAGCAAACTGGCAAAAGACGGAATTTAATAACAAATGTTATCGTCTGCGGGTAGTGGAACACCTAGCTTTGTATTGTATTTCAGAACAAAGGAGATAAAATTTCTCTCAGAATTTTTAACATGAGATTATTCTCTCCTTTTTCTGTGAATGTTACAATTACATTTAGTATAACAATTCAAAGCTAATCAACAATGAAAGCAGCAGTAATATTTCCCCAAAGTGGTATACCACAATACACAGAAAGTTTTTCAGAACCAATCACAACCAGTGATGAACAAGCTATTATTTCAGTAAAAGCTGCAGCCATTAAGAATCTGGACAAAGCAAAGGCAAGCGGAAGACACTATTCTACAGAAGGCGAAAAAAGCCAGGCAATCATACCCGGAGGTGATGGAGTAGGATTACTGGCAGACGGAACGAGAGTGTATGCATTGGGTGTCACCGGAATGCTGGCAGAAAAAGCAGTAGTAGAAAAAAACAGAATGATAAAGTTGCCAGATAGCATTGATAATGTTACCGCAGCAGCCCTGCCGAATGCGGTTGCAGGATCGGCTATGGCACTACGATTTAGTGCCAGAATGAATGGAGGAGAAATCATTTTAATTAATGGAGCTACAGGAGTTACAGGCAAACTAGCCATTCAGATTGCAAAATTATATGGTGCTGGAAAAATTATTGTAACAGGCAGAAACGAATCAGCCTTACAAGCCCTGCAAGCACTCGGTGCCGATGAATATCTGTTAACTACCCATGATGAAACCTTTGTGAAACAGCTCAAGAAGATTCACCAGCAGACGCCCATAGATATCGTAGTAGACTATTTATGGGGCCGTACAGCAGAGCTTATTTTGGAAACTTTAAAAGGTACAGGTGCATTTACACACAGAACCCGTTTTGTTTCTGTTGGCTCCATGACAGGTGATACCATTCAACTATCTTCACAAATTCTCAGAAGTGTTAATTTGCAATTATCAGGTTCAGGCTTGGGTAGCTGGACAAAAGAAGAAATGCAGCTTCTGCTCACCGAAATCATTCCCGAAATGTTTCAATTGGCAGCTGATAACAAATTAAAAGTAGACACGATGAACATTCCCCTCAAGGAAATTGAACAAGTATGGGATACAGATATATCTAGTGGCACCAGATTAGTAGTGGAAATATAACTGTGAGTAGGCTACAAGACCTGCCTGCTTGTTACTTTCCTACAAACCGCATTTATGAAGTCATTCAGTAGAAATGGCAAGTAACTCAAAGCTGTAAATATAAAAGTTTCTTGTTTTTAAAAAATTGCGTCAGCCTTCTTCCTGAAAGGATCTGCTCCTGTCTTTCTGAAGGAATCTTGTGACAAATAGAGCCATGTTTGGATGCTGAATCTAAATGACGCCAGTCTTGTCACAAGATCCCAAAGGAGGACAAAAAAGGGTGAATCCAAAAAGGCGGGAAGGTCCTTTCAGGACAAGAAAGGTTTTTAAATTTATTATGTTGACAGTATTGATCTGTTTTTTTTAAAACTTCATTTACTAAGTTGTATATTCATGGCAACCTTAATCATAAGCCAAATGGAACCTCACTTTACATTAACTGACAACGAATTTGAAAAACAATTCCAGGTCTGTGTGCTTGATCCAATCCTCTTCACCCACGAAGCTCATTTGCGACTTGCCTGGATACATATTTATAAGTATGGTGCAGATACAGCCATTGACAATATTCGTTTTCAACTACAACAGTTTGTGGACCATTTGGGAGCAAGGGATAAGTATAATGAAACCGTGACGATAGCTGCCATAAAAGCCGTGTACCACTTCATGCTTAAATCAAAGACAGATAACTTCAAGGACTTCATTACAGAAAATCCAAGACTAAAATACAATTTTAGAGAACTAATGGCATTTCATTATACAACTGACATTTTCAACTCACACCAGGCAAAAGAAAAGTATCTGACTCCGGAATTACTACCTTTTGATTAATGCTTTTATAAGGCACCTGTTCATTAAAATAAGAATATATAGTCTTGTATCCTACATTTTCCATATGAACTGTGTTATTAATCTTTGTGAGTGAGAGAAGTAGTTATTGAGTTTTGTTTCCTTTCAACAGGAAAAAACATTAATAGTATGATGGTTTTATTGCTCCAACTCCAACATACATTTAGATCAACTAATGGATAAAAGCATCTTCATAATCCTACTCTACTTTATACTACAAGTAAATACCATAGCACAAAACATTCCTCTTTCTATTACGCTGAATCAGAAGGCAGATGTTAGATATAACAAGGCAAAAAAGATAGAAGTACACGAGCATGCCTACTTTGGAGGGAGTAAACCTGTTCCTGTCACAGAATATATTCAGTTTTTGAATAAGAATAATCTGGTGATTTCAGAAGAAAGTCTGGAAAAGACCAAGTTCTTCTATAATCACAAATATACCATTGATAGCTTAACAGGCTTGAAGCTTTTTCACGCATCTGAGAGATGGGACCCTTTCTTAGGCCATAATCTGTCTCTGTATGTCTATCACTACGATCAGCATGGCTTTTATATAGGAGTTACCCACTATAGCCCTGATACATTAGGAAGAAAAATCAGTAGAACTATTCTTAAAGTCAATGAAAGAGGACATCCTATAGATTTGGCTTTTTTTGATAGTAAAGACAGCTTATCTAAAGGGCCTAACAGTGCAAGATATCTGTATAATCAAAATCAATATATCTTAACTCATTTATCTGTAGATGGAAAGAAAGTAGAAAAAGATACACTTGTTTTAAATCCATTGGAGGACTATAAATTTAAAAATCCGAATAAGAAGTTTAATCAACAAGGGGATCTGCTTTGGGAAAGTGTTTCCAGAAATAGTTACAAGTTATATGAATACAAGTATGATCAGCAAAATAATTGGCTGGAAAAGAAAGAATATATAGTGACAATAGATAAGAATGGAAAAAAGAAGAAAAAATCAGAACGACTTTACACCCGAAAAATAGAGTACTGGGATGAGTGAGGTATATTATTCATTAGCCTACATCTTTTGTATATGAATACACTTTCTCTTACAATTTATAGAGCCCAAGATGTGTTCACAAATTCCCAGACAAGAACTACATAAACCAGAATAGTACCTGAAAAATAAGAGTACCTGCCAAACAACACCCCCAACAATAATCCAAAGCCAGCAGACTAAGTATTCTGAGCTATCCACTTCATAAATAGTGCCTTTGTACATAAACAGTTTTATTCTTTTATGTCTGGTTAGGTTAATAGATAACTTTTGCCAGCATTTTACTTCTTTGAAATGTGTCAAATACCTACTTGTGGTAAATACTCAATTACAAAAACAGGTATTTATCCGCTTTTCTTAAAGACGCAGTTTTACAAGTTTTGCAGATAAGAGAATACAGCGTTTACCCATTACTGCATTCCAAGAAAGATGCAGGTTGCTTGCATACTAAATAAATGACAATTACTTTAATAAGACTGTTAACTGGATATTCGTTTGATTTTATATTGCCTAATTGGGAAAATGTCCCCGCTGTAGGAGAAGTTATAGAGTTATACATGGGTAATTTTGGTATACAGGTTCCCTCAGATCTTCCATTTATAGAACAGGAAAAACGTATGCGTATGGTTGAAAAGTTATTTCAACTCCTCCCTACTGTACGAATTAAAGTTATCCGTAAGGAGGTAATTTCTGAAGATCAACAGATCAATCTATATATGTACAAAGAAGATAGCCAAAGTAGCAATGAAAAAGACTATGGTTCCAATGAAAAAATCATTTCGCTCATGAGAGAGCTTTCTGAAAATGCATAGGGTCGTTCTCAGTCATCCCAATGATTAAACAACTCATACCCTATAGTCTCGCCATGAAAAAGCTGGTAATCATTTTTTTTGCATTCAATTGTACGTAACGTCAACTCAATCTCTTTCCGCTCAACTCCAATCTGTTTGAGTTTATATTCTAATTCTGCTTCATTAGCAAATGATAAGTTTAAAACCTCAGGAGCCAATATGTTGTATTCAGTATGATGAGATGTCAGAGATAAAATAAGAGCTTGTTCAATTTCTGGTTCCTGGACAAAACCATCCTTAAAAAATTCGTTATTATCTAGTAAATTAGTGTCAACTACTCCAAATATAGGAGCATAGACATTAGAAACAATTATCCTTTGTCTCTTAGGTCTTATCTGTGATTCCAGAACTGCATGCTGAAAAGTGGTTGGATACTGATTTTCAACAATTTCTTTAACTAGCCACTTTCGGCTAGTATACGCCTCTATATCGTAAATAACAGATCTGAATAACTGTTTTGGATAATGCTTCTTCATTTGAACCAATAAGCGATTTGTCTACCATAGGGACTAACCATAAGTATACTAAATTACGCCTTCACTCTCCTATTTATGGGTATAGTATTAAATAACAATAGCCTCTACAATACTGCAACGAGGCTATTATCTAAATGGTTAGTATATGGTCTTATCTATTTCTTTGCTTCCTTAAAGGTAGTTACGTTGTATAGGAACCCAATACCCAACACTTGTTGCACTTGTATGTCTCCACTGATATCAGAGTCATAAATACTGGTTAACCCGAATGTAGAGCTAAAGAATCGATTGATCTTTGCTGTTAAAGAGATATCCAGTCTGTGATCCGGATCAAATGTTTCATAGTTTAAAAACATCTGATAACGAACCTTCAGGTTGACATTGGGAGCAATGTCCTTATTTAATTCTGACTGAAGTTGAAACGCCAGCCATTCAGTACGTACCGTCTTACCCGCAGCAACACCATAAGCTACAGCAGTAGGATCTTGTACAAAGACACCCGAACCAGCGACCGTCTCCCGATATCGAACGGCATCATCTGTCACAAAGGTAAAGCGGGGAGCAAATGGTGAGACACGCAGAGAAAACCAATCGACAGGCTTATAGGCCACCCCCCAGGCAAATGTCAGGAAGGCAGGTGAGAAGAATCTGGATACAAACAAGTCGCTATCCTTTGTACCATCATTATTGCTATCCCGCTCTCCATATTTATAGCCAGCAGCAAAGAAAGAGTTAAATGTACCAGACATAAACAAGTCGAGATGATTGGCAATCTTATACCCTGCCACCGAATTCAGATAAAGCTGATCAGCAGCTTTTCTTACTCCGATATTCTGTTGTTTCACAAAACCTAGTTGCAGATCTGCTACATTGTCCCATGACCATTTTTCTTTTTGATACAAAGCACGCCCATTGATCAGGCCTCCCAGAGAAATAGAGTTCACACCACCCCCAGCCCAGTTGGAGCTAAAAGATGCCTGATTAAAATTGATTCCACCATTAAAGGATTTTTGCCAGTATGTGGTATCTGTCCGAAGTGTATCTGTTTGTGCATACCCCACAAAGGTTATTGATAAAAACAGAACAGTTAATAGTTGTTTTTTAATCATGCTGCCTAAAATTTAGAATTGAAATAAGTGGTCAATGAAAGTATTGAAATAGCACATTTCAAATACTAACTTCTTACAAAGGAAAAAGTTTTTATACCTGGCAACAAATATACATTAGTATATAAAAGATCCAATATAATGTATTTAAAGATAGAACTCTGATTTATAGGACTCTATAGACATTTACAGTATATTCCAGACAGCTGTGGGTTTCTTTCAGTTTGAAAAAATCGTAGAAGAAGTACTACAGATATAGGATTTTTAAAATATACGAATGTATTCACTTATAAAAAACAATACCCTGTAGAGATGTTATTCTACAGGGTATTAAGACAAGAATTTATCTTTTTGGATCTAATAGCTCAATCCATATTGTTTAAGTACATCTTCAGGAACTCCATCCCATTGATTGGGTGTATTTCCCATATAGCCGATATCCTTAATTCCCATCTGGCTGCTAAAGAATCCCGCAGCAGTCAGATTGCGCATTAGATTAAAGAAGGCAACACCCTGACTCATTTCAGGTTTAGCCTGTTCAGGATAGGCGATATCGTCTACTATTTCAATACGTTGAGCAGCAGTACACAGAGCAAATGCTTTTCCAAATCGTTTGTTGGACTGCTGATTAATCCACTGTAATCCTCCTGTCAGAGGAGTCTGGAGCGAAGGAATATCTTTTGCCATAAATTCAATAAACTCAGGCACCTTAGCTTGTGACGCACTTCCCGAATGTGCATCAGCAGGAATAATAATATCACACAAGATGCGAATAGTTTGTAATTCCGTATCTGTGAAATACTTTTCAGACATCAGCTTTGCGTCCCGGATCGCTTCTTTTTTGGTACGACCACCTGGAATAGTTACGGGTGTCTGTGGTGGCTTAACATCTACGGGTGCTGTAACAGTAAGGCCAGCAAGTGAACTCAGTGTTAAAGCTTTAAGTGACTCTCTACGTTTCATATCTTAGTTAATGCTATCGGTTTTGATCATATCCAGACAATGGTACTTTAGTCAGCTAGTTTCCTATATATTTCCCTTCTTCACCTCTTCAGTCAGGTATTCTGATGTACGCATAGAAGAAGCGAGAATAGTCCATGTTACGTTTTTATCACCCTGAGATACAAATGGGGCTGCATCTACCACAAATAAATTTTTCACAGCATGTGCCTGCTGGAATTTATTCAGTGCAGATCGTTTGGGATCATTTCCCATACGTACCGTACCAATCTCATGGATAATTTTACCAGGAGCTTCCAATCCATAGTTACGATCAGCACCTGGCTTCTGTCCTAATGGGATCCCACCCATTGCATGAATAATCTCTTCAAAAGTATCCTGCATATGTTTTGCCTGCTTTACCTCGTAATCAGACCACTTGTAATGGAATCGCAGTACAGGAATACCAAATCTATCCACTGTAGTAGGGTCAATCTCACAATAGTTGCTTTCCAATGGTACAGGCTCGCCTCGTCCGGCCATACCGATAAACGCACCATAAAAACGACGATAGTCTTCTTTCAGCGATGCACCATATCCTCCGGCAGGCTTCATCTTACCATCTTTTCCAGGTACTTTTCCGTTAACCCCTTCCAATCCTGACATAAAGCCATACGTTGGCATTCCCATACCTCCACCATATTCAATATGATATCCTCTTGGGAAATCCAGTTTCTTATTATCTAACCACCAAGGGGTGTATACGTGCATTCCGCCTACTCCATCTTCGTTGTATCTTTTCCGATCCATCAATGCTGGTACAAATGCAGACCGTCCTGCACCTGTAGAGTCGTTCAGGTACTTACCGATGATACCACTATCGTTAGCTAGTCCATTCGGGAAACGAGCGGATTTGGAGTTCAGCAACAAACGTGCAGACTCACACGCACTAGCTGCCAGTATGACTACTTTTGCTTTTACTTTGTATTCCTGAAGATTGACTGTATTGACATACGAAACGCCTGTACATAGACCAGTCTTGTCGTCTGTCAATACCTCTCTCACCATGGCATTATTTACCAATGTCAGTTTGCCTGTCTTCAAGGCTGGCTTTACAAGTACAGAAGAAGAAGAAAAATCCGCATACGCCTGACATCCCCGGTTACACTGATGACAGTAGAAGCATTGGCCTCTTTCGTCATTGATAGGCTGGGTTAGGATAGACAAACGGGATGGAATAACGGGCACACCGATATCTTTACCTGCTTTTTTCAGCATTAACTCATGCAAACGTGGCTTGGGAGGCGGAAGGAAAATGCCATCCGGTTCATTTGGGAAGTTTTCTACTGTTCCAAAAACACCTATCAACTTATCTACTCTATCATAATAAGGTTTGATATCATCATAGGTAATTGGCCAGTCGTCTCCAATACCTGTCAGGGTACCACGTCTGAAATCGTCTGGACCGAAACGGAGAGAAATACGACCCCAGTGATTGGTACGTCCACCTAACATACGAGAACGGAACCAGTGAAACTCTGTTCCGGGAGCAGCAGTATAAGGCTCTCCCTCAATCTGCCATCCGCCCCATGCCGCATCAAAATCTCCGAAAGGACGGGTTGTGCTGGCACCTCTCCGTGGAGATTCCCACGGCCATTTAAGCTGTGTAATATACTTAGCATCAGCAGGATCATAGTAGCCACCGGCTTCCAATAACAAAACATTTGCTCCTGCTTTGGTTAGCATATAAGCTGCCATACCCCCACCAGCACCAGACCCAACAATGCATACATCAAACTCTTTGGGTTGCTCCTGAATATTAAAATCTGACATGATGATAAATTAGAAGGAATTGAAAATATTTTTTATAAAACTAATACAATTTTAAAGAATATTTACTTTATAGTGAAAACGAAAGACATAAAAAAAGCACGCATTAATGCGTGCTTCTCAAAAGCATATACTTTTTTAAAAGCTTAGTCAGCAGCAGTAAAAGTATAAGTAATTGTGTAGGCTGTTGTAGAACTGGACAAATAGGTAGTTGCTTTGAAAGAGGTTGAATTTAATTCTGTAATCGTCCAGTTCTCAATATTTTGTGTGAAATACGATATATATCCTCCACCAGTAAGTACTAAGGCATCTTTATCCCCACTCATAAACCAAGTACCAAATACACTAATCTTATCCCCTCCACAAGATGTTCCTACATCATCTATTGTGTATTTACCATCACTTGTAAAACTAAAGACATCATCTCTCATACAAGGAGGAAAGTACTGGTTGTAGAGATCTGAAATTGGAGTAATAACTGTAGTATCATCTTCATCTACAAAAGGAATAGGCTTATCAGAAGATAATGCAGTGAGACGCCATGAATGAGCAACCAACAGATCTGCATTTGTCTGAGGTTTGGGATCATCGTCTTTGCTACAGGCAAATACAGTCAAAGCAAGAATGGCCAAAAGAAAAAGTTGTCGAAATTGTCTCATGGTTAGGTTTGGATTAAATTATCTTATACAAAATGAAAAATCTGTCTATAATAAACAATATTTCTTCGTTCTATTTACACTAAAAATACAATTCTGTACCTCAATGGCACTTCTATCCCATTAAATCTTTACAATCTTCCGCATTACCTTCCAGCTATTCAACCGAAACTCTACAATGTATATTCCGGCGGCTACGGATCCCAGGTCGATAGTTTTCACATATTCCGCAGTTGTCTTTTGTTCCTTCACACCAGCTACCTTTTGGCCAATAAAGTTATACAGTGAAATTTCCACATTGCCTCTTATCGAATTGGATAAGGCAAATTGTAATTGACCTTCAGTAGGATTCGGACTAATAATCAGGTTTCGTTCAATAGGATTAGGTTCTACAGCAGTAGGATTTCGTACAAATACAGTAATAGAAGCCTCTGGATTACATAAATCCGTCCCCGTTCCTGTTACAGTATAAGTAGTAGTTTGTGTAGGATACGCTATCACCTGTGCACCCAGTGAAGAACTCAATGTAGTAGCAGGTGTCCAAGTGAATAAACCTGCGCCTCTGGCATTGAGAGTAACAGGCTGTCCTGCATCTGTAAATAAGGTCGAGGCCCCTACCTGCACAGATTCATTCATTCCAACATTAGCTGTGATGGCATGTGCCACATTTATACCTCTGGAGATAGAATAGGTTTGCCATACACCCTGAGAATTACGTTCCCAGGCAGTAATCTGAGAGGACTGACCATTTTGATTGGAAACTATTGCTACAGAATCTTTCTTATCATAGTTCAATATTACACCTATGAAGAAAGGATAACCACCAACAGGTACGTTTCGGTCAAACGAAATCTTTGTTTCTCTATTTTGAGCTACATCCTGCAAAATAGTTCTTAGTGGTATTTCTTTCTGTTCAAGAATTTGTCCTGGACTACTTTGCAAACCACGTGCATTCCAAACCACTACAGTCACTGTTGATTCGGTAGCAGATCCTTCAGCAGCATAGGCATAGCCAAAACGGATAGAGGTACCACTTACATTCTCATAGCCAAGATTATTGCCAAAATATTCAGCTTTCGCCTGATCCTTCCGGGAGTTATGCCCTGTTATATACCCTGTTGCAGGAGAGGTTTCTTTCAGGACAGTAGCGGTGCCTTTAAAGTTCGTGATGGAATTACATAAGCCAGCCTCTAATACTTCAATGTAATCAGTACGAACCAACGGAGCAGAAGAACCTATAGAGTTTATAGCCACCAGTGTCACATTAAACTTACCTGGAGTATCATATGTTACAACTGGGTTTTGAGCGGTTGAGGCAGATGGATTTCCACCTTCAAATGTCCATTGCCATTGAGTTGGCAGGTTAGCAGATAGATCTGTAAAGGTTACTTTACCACCACGTAATACTTGTTGTTTATCTACCCGGAAGTTAGGAATAGGTGCTTCTACAATGGCATTACCACATACATTAGATGAAATCAGTTCGCGTCTGCGTGGACTGATCTCCATCACAGCCAGCATTCTTGTTTTCTGTCCTCTTGTAAAGATATTCGAACAGGCATCGTCCGAATAATCCATATAGTTTTCTACCATATTGGCAGTACCACAAGAAACTCGTCCTTTCTGGCACCCGCGACTTTCTGACTGTTGAGTAGGTGTATCATCTACATAATCTGTAGCACAATTGCCATCCCCCCATATATGGCGTAAACCTAACCAGTGACCTGTTTCATGTGTAAGCGTACGACCCAGATCATAGGGAGCTTGCAGAACAGGAAAACTACCTTTGTCTTTGGACCCAAAGGCGGTATACTTAATCACTACCCCATCTGTACTTGCAGGACCACCATCTTCAGGCATACCACCTAATCCTGATTTGCTGGGAAACTGGGCATATCCCAGCAAATTTTGTGCGCTGCCTGTAAAATCAGCAACCCAGATATTATAATAACGATTAGGATCCCAAACGGTTAATGGTTTTACTTCGCCATCCATCTGTTCTTTGGTAAATGCAGCACGGGAACCTTGTCGACGGTCAATACCTTTTTCGGCCATTGCTATTCCCTGTGGATTAAAAGCAGCGAGACAAAACTCTATTTCTATATCCGCACCCCTAGAATCTGTATTATAGCCACGAGAACCAGCCCTACGGCGAAAATCCTCATTCAAAACATCCAACTGTGACTGTACCTGAGCCGCGCTAATGTTACGTCCTTGTCCTATGGCTTCTCCATTATGGATAATATGAACTATCACAGGAATAGTAATCACAGCAGCAGTGGTACGTCCAGATTGTCTTTGTAGTTCAATCTCTTTAACCTTGCTCTGTAACTCCAGTTCAAAGTCAATAAGACTTCCAAGTTGGGGATACTTCTTTCGCAATAAAGAATCCATCTCCATAGTAGCACATCTATTTACTTGTTGTTGTGCAATAGATGGAATAATTGCAAGTAAGATAAAAGTAGATAAAATTAATATTTTGAGTAAAAGTAGCTTCATAGAAGTATTTGCTATTATCCAGAATTCATTTACTGACAAATATGAAATAGGTGTTGGTTAGTGCTAACCTTATCTTATTAGATTAACCTCCCTGAATTGCATTAAAAGTAAAGCGATAACTAGCCTCAATATCCAGAAAATAATATTCAACAATAAATGATGTTGCTGTTATTTGTTTAAGAGTAAAAGGGATAGAAGAAGATCCAGAAAGAAAAGGTATTGGAATAGCTAGTGTTGCAGTAGCATTTATTAATGCCCAATTTCCTTCATAAGCATCAGGTTCAGCTTCATCACATTTGGAGTCGCCATTCTGTATTTCTACCTCTTTGGCAGCATTTGCATAGAATGTATATATATCATTTTGCTCACAGGGAAAAAGTCTTGCATTATATACCTGACCTTCATCTACTACCTGAAATGCAACAAGTTGCCACTTTTTACTTTCTTTTCCTGTCAGTAATTGTGAAAAAGTATAAGGTTTAGGCTCAATCTTTTCAGAACAGGCAGAGCCACCCCAAAAAAGCCCACCCAAAACGAAAAAGGCTTTCCCTATTCTCCAGGCTATATTTTGTATAGAGGTATACATTCAACGTTAATTTTTTTGTGGAATGAAAGTCAAAGTTGGTAAGGCAATAACCGTATCTCTGGTTGGATTAGAAAGAGGAAACTTTAGTTGAATATTTAGCAGCAGGTTTCCATTCTGAGGATTCCATGAGCCAGTTCCACTCAATACAACATCACCATTATTCTGTGCAGGAATTTCAATTGTATTGTCTTTTTTGTCAATAATGCTTAATGTGGGATGAATTGCATTAAATGAAAAGATATCGAAGTCAGGTCGATTAGCAAAGCCAATATTCCAGTTAGACAGAATAAAGTTATCACAATCTACACTTGTCACCTCAACATTTGGTACAGTAATCGTAGATGATCCTATTTTGCGTGTTCCAATATAATAACCACCCAAAATACAGTCATCTTCAATAGTATAAGTCATGTGACGACCAATATTGTTATTTTTACCAAATCCTACAATTAGTGAAGTTGGAGATACATCTGTCAATGTGAATGTAAGAGTCTGTGATTCTAGTCGATCATTTGCATTATTAATCAAACGAACCTGGATCTCTCCAAAACTTTGATTTGCAGGAATCACAACAGTACCTTTTGTTCCCAATATTGTGTAATCTATACCTTCACGGGCAGTGCCACCCACCAAATATTTCACGGTAATATCCTCATTCAACTGAGGTCCTACGTTGTGTATCTGTACTTTGACAATTTGCGGATAACTTTCTTTCACTGAGGCAACAGTATCTGTAAAACGCACATGATAGGGTCCCTGAAAAGTAATCCTATCAGCTTCACAGGAAAATACAGAGCCGGCTAATCCCGTAATAAAAATGATCTGTATAACTTTTGTAAGTAGTAGTTTCTTCATTGCCATTGTACTAAAAAATGTAATATTGGATCTGTTCTGACTTTATTCTATTAATAGCCTGGGTTCTGATGCCCTCTCAAGGCGGGATTGCGTTGTATTTCTATTTGAGGTACAGGCCAGACAGTATAGGTATCTTTCCAATTTGAAGAAAAAGTTGTCATTACGGCATTAGCTCTCTGAGTTCGAACTAAATCATACCATCGATGCCCTTCAAATGCCAGTTCATACAAACGTTCATTCTCTATAGCTGTTAATATATCAGACTGATTACTGGATGTAATTGTATTTGCTTTGGCACGAGTTCTCAGTACGTTAATATCTGCGATTGCTCCACCTGCCCCTGTTAACTTACCCTGACGTGCTCTGGCTTCGGCCCGGATCAAATACATTTCAGCTAGTCGGAACAAGACAATGTTATTATTATCCGCATCCGAAGTACCATATTTTGCCACAGAAAATCCATTATCGTTGCCCCGCTGATTTCGTACATCAAAACTTACAGTCAGGTTACGATCTCCGGATTCATTGTTAATAATCTTCAGAAGGAATGAATTGGCAGGAATCACCTCTCTCCTACCAACAAATAGATTATTAAGACTATAAGTATCACTTCCAGGATCATCTGTTGCTCCATATCCTACTTCAAGAATGGATTCTCTTGTAAAATCTTTGGTAACGATAGTACTGAAACTCGGTTCAAGTTGATATTGTCCAGAGTTAATAACCTGTGTAGCAAACTGTTCAGCCTGTACCCAATCCCCTTGATATAAATAATATCTGGCAAGTAGAGCTCTAGCAACATATTTGGTAGCGTATCCTGCACCAATAGTAGAAGAATCAGGAAGTCCACCTATAGACTGTGTAATATTCTCCAGAGCAAAAGCAAGTATTTCTTCCTTTGAAGAACGACCAATATTGCTATTGGTTTCAACATCTGTAGTAGTGACAAGTGGAATACCACCAAAAGTATTTGCGCCTATAAAATACACATATCCTCTTAAGAGTCGAGCCTCAGCCATCAATCGATTCTTTTCAACAGTCGGTACACCAGCTAAGCCAGGCAAGCGTTCTTCAATGAAGTTAGTAATATAAACAACATTATAAATAGTTCTCCAAAATTCTGCTGCGGCCTCATTAGTTGAAGGTATCCTTTTATTACTTAACTCATTATAAACTGTAAATGTACCATTATGTACAACAAGATCAGCAGTAAGATCACCAGCAACCACAGACAAGGCTGCAGTACTTCTTAGTGCATTATATAACCCAATACGTACTTGTGGTACATCATCCGGAGAGGTTAACACAATCTCAGCTGATAAAATATTGTTAGGTTTAGGATTTAGTACATCTTCACATCCACAAAGAGTACATATAAATAATCCAATAATGAATATATATAGTATTGATCCTCGCATTAATCAAATTCTTTAGATAGTAAACATTAAAAACCAATAGTCACTCCTACCATTATATTCCTCACCTGTGGAAAAGTAAAGAGATCTAGACCTTGAGCAGCCGTGGAACCATCCAAGGTACTTACTTCCGGGTCTGGACCAGAGTAACGAGTAAGAGTAATTAAGTTAGTTGCGGATAGGAGTATTCGTACAGACTGTACTTTAAAGCGTGTAAGCAATTGCTTTGGTAGAGTATATCCCAAAGAGATATTCTTTAAACGAATATAAGATCCATCTTCTACAAAACGACTGCTTAACATTGTATTTGGATTATCATCTTCGTTTCTCTCTGGATTATACTGATATCTGGGCACATCTGTAATATCTCCGGGCTTTCTCCATCTTCTTAAAGCTGTTCTTGACTGATTGTTACGAATATTTTGTCCTGAATTAAGTAGGGTAGTATTACTAAAATTGAGAATTTTATTACCATAGGAAAACTGAAAAAACACACTTAGATCTAGATTTTTCCAGGATAAGGTATTAGTTATACCACCTATTAATTTAGGTTGTGCATTTCCTATTACTTGCGCATCCTCGGCAGAAATAGTTCCATCACCTGTGTTATCTCTATAAATAGCATCACCTGTCGCAGGATCTACACCTAAAAAATCTAAGCCCCAAAATGTTCCCAATGGCTCACCTACTTTAATAATATTTGTACTAGAAGTTCCACTAGCAGGATACCCTCTATATAGGGGTAAAGAATCCGATAAAGATTCAACCTTGTTTTTGTTATGAGATATATTAATATTAGTACGCCATTTAATCGCTCTATCTACTACAACCCCGTTCACAGAAAACTCAATACCCTTATTTGAAACAGACCCTATATTTCCCTGAAATCCACTAAACCCAGTGGTTGTGGGTAGAGGAAAAGTATTGAGTAATTTTGATGTTAAGTTATTATATACATCTAATGTCACACCCAATCGTCCACTCCATAAAGATGCTTCAATACCTACATTTATTTCACGGGTCTTCTCCCATTGTAAGTTATTATTGCCTAAAGCAGAAGGTGTCAGCCCAGTTGTACCATTATAAGTAGCACCACTAAATCTGGTTAAAAACTGAAACTCTCCTATGCGTTCATTTCCTGTAAACCCATAACTAGCTTTCAAACGCAAGTCATCTAAAAATGTATATTCTTTCATAAAATCTTCAGCAGAAATGCGCCATGCAGCAGAGAGAGAGGGAAATACACCATATCTTTTTCCTTTACCAAATCTAGAAGATCCATCATATCGCGCAGTTGCACCAAATAA
This sequence comes from Xanthocytophaga flava, assembly GCF_030068545.1. Taxonomy (NCBI): domain Bacteria; kingdom Pseudomonadati; phylum Bacteroidota; class Cytophagia; order Cytophagales; family Rhodocytophagaceae; genus Xanthocytophaga; species Xanthocytophaga flava. Next base: position 32,418 of record NZ_JASJOR010000028.1, read on the forward strand.
ATATTTATCTTTAAACTTATATTTTACTTCCCCAAAAAATGAAACTAAACCATTGGAAACCAAAAAAGAGCTGCCCTCATTAATAGAGGCAATTGGATCTCCAGTAATAGGATCTGTGATATATGTAAATTCATCTCTTGGAAATAATCGGCCTACTATTTGAGAGGTACGTTCTGTTCGTTTAAGAATTTCATTTCCTAATAAAATATCAAATTCATGAACATGATTCTCACCTTTTACATAGTTATATGTCAATAAATTCGTATTATTTAATGTAATGTAGTTTCCACTACCGTATATACCGTAACCTTTTCCTCCAACAGAAGGAAGAAATCCACCTATTGCAGTAGTTGAGGGCTCAAACTGATCATCTGTCACACCATTATAATCTGTACTTAATTTGGTTCGAAACCTGAGATTTGGTAAGAAAGCATATTCAGCAGTGAGACCAGCGACTATTTTTGTAGTAAATGTCTGGAATCTGGGAAGTAATGCTTGACCAACTGGATTAAAATTGGGAAAGCCTGGATAACCAGGGCTATTGGGAACCAATAATTGTCCTTGTTCATTATAAGGACTATCAAATGGTAAGCTTTTAATAGCACCAGAATAAACTCCATCTAAAAAATTATCTCCTTTTACTCTATCATTTCGAGTACGGGAAACCATAAGATTATTACCAAATGAAAGTTTATCTGTAGCTTTATGGTCTAAGTTAATAGTCCCTGAAAAACGGATAAATTTATTATTTAACTGTACACCTTCTTCATCACGGTAGTTGATACTTGTATAGAAGCGTGTACGTTCATTACCTCCTCTTGCACTAATTTGGTATTGCTGATACAATGCCCGACGCAGTACAGCATCTATCCAATCTGTATTCACAGCATCTGTTACTCCCGGAATTAAGCCTAATTTATCTGGATCGCCACCTCCATTTACTACTGCTTCACGTTGTAACTCTAGAAGTTCATGGGCATTTAATAATTCAGGTTTTCTAACGACATCAATAAGTCCTCGTTGTATATCAGCTTCAATTGTAGTACGGGTATTAGCCTTTCCTCTTTTAGTTGTGACCAACACCACTCCATTAGCAGCCCGAGATCCATAAATAGCTTTTGCAGAAGCATCCTTTAAGACTTCAATAGATTCGATATCATTAGGATTAATTGTAGAAAATGCATTATCCTTCTGCCCACCAAAATCACGTAACCCTAATTCGCCATCTTCAACAGGAATCCCATCTACAATAAATAAAGGCCTATTGGATGCTGAAATTGAAGTACTTCCTCTAACTCTAACTGAGATCCCTCCACCTGGTGTTCCTGAAGATTGAGTAACCTGTACACCAGCTACCTGTCCTTGCAGTGCCTGATCCATCCCTACTACTGGAATATCCTTAAATTTATCACTTGTTATAGTTGCAATAGAGCCACGAATATCACGTCGTTGTTCTGTCTTATAACCCGTTACTACTACCTGAGTCAGCTCTGTCACATTGGGTTCCATCTGTACATTTATAGTGGCACGGTTACCAATGGGTACTTCCATTGTCTGACGTCCAATGAAGCTAAAAACAAGTAAAGCCTTTTCGGGTACGTTTGAAATCGAGTAATTGCCACTAACATCTGTAAGAGTGCCATTGGTAGTTCCTTTTACAGATACAGAAACTCCAGGCATTGCTTCATTGTCTTCAGACTGCGTTACCTTACCTGTTATAGTGCGGGTCTGCTGAGCAGAAAGCTCACAAAAGAGTAATACGGAGACAAAAAATGATAAACCAAATCGTAAAAATATATTCATGCAATAATCATTATGAATGTGGTCAGGCAGATAGTATTTCTAAAGAATATTCTTACTAAAGGCACATTAGGTCTCTACTTACTTAGTATCTGGATTTTCCATAATCCATACATAAACCAGCAGATAGTATGCAAATACCCTATCTATTGCTAGTTTTGATCATACAAACAGATCCTTTTTTTAGAAAACAAGCAGATGAAGAGAAGACTTGTAACAAGGTACTATTTTTTACAAAAAAAACACAGCAGGTTGTTATAAAACATTAAAATTATCCTGTTTTATTATTTTTTCGTTATTGCATTTTCTTTTTTGTATATTCGTTGTCAATGCATAAACTGAGCATATGCTATTTAGCCGAGCCCGAACTATTCCATTTCAACTACGTCTGTTACAGGCAGAGGATGCCAGTCAACTTTTTTATACTATCCATACTAACCGCGCCTATCTGCGACAATGGCTTCCATGGGTTGATGGAACATTGAATGTAGATGATTCGCTGGCATTTATTGAAGACACGATAACACAATACAAACAGGGAGAGTGTGTTGTAGCTGCAATCTGGTGCGAAAACAGGATTATAGGATGTATTGGTTTGAATAATATACAAACATTCCATCAAAAAGCTGAAATAGGCTATTGGCTTTCCCGCAACTATCAGGAAAAAGGAATTATTACCCGAGCCTGTCGGCAAATGATCAATTATGCGTTTGACGAACTAAAACTAAACCGGGTTGAAATCCTGGTTGCTGAGAAAAACCGCCGTAGTCGCTCAGTAGCCGAACGACTTGGCTTTGAGGAAGAAGGTTTATTACGAAACTACTACCGACATCGTCAGGAATTCGTAGATGTGGTCATCTATGGCATGCTGAAAAAGTACTGGAAATCAAGTTAAGCTTCTTTATCTACCGACTTTTTGCCTGTCAAATCTGCATTCTTTGTATTGAGTCCATCAAATAAGAATAAGCCATACAGCCATACCCAGGCATTTACAATACCTCCTACTCCCATCAATATATATGTGCTACTATGAAATAGAACACCTACTGGCAGAATTATCCAACGTGTAGCAGGAAAGAAAACGATAAGAATAAAACTTAGTTGAAATAGTAAAGCCATAGCTGGCAAGAGTATACATAGCCAATCCTGATTGGCAACCCACAAGCCAGTAGGGGTTGAATGTAAGTACAGATAATTCCGAAAAGTTTCAGGATCTAACCATTCCATTCCTCCTATCAAAAGTTTTTCCAAACCAGCCTGAAGATATAAAATTCCTATTACCATCCGGATTAATGGCAAAGCCCATTGTACATAGGAATGATTAGTCTGTATAATCAGAAGCGGCATAAGCCACAACACATAAGTCAAAGGAGCGAATGCATGATCCAGTTTTTCAAAACTGTATAGCCAGCCCTGCAACAAAGTAAATACTATGGCTACTACCATTGCGCATATACTACTCTTAAAACGAAACAGCATTCCAAAACAGCCAATCAGTAATAACCCATACCCAATACCTATCCATATAGGAGAAGGAAATGAGAGGTGCAATAATCTCAGTAGTAATAAAGGCTTATATAGTACCTGCGCCTCATAAAGATGAGTTAGAACAATATACCAGTCATAGGTAAAATAAATAACACAGGTATATACAACCCATATGTATATCTGAATATTCCTCTGCGAAATTCGTACCTGCCACAGTTGATCTAACCAGGTTGTATGAGATGTCCAGTAGTTTCTGGCAAACCAAGTAAATACCAGGAAGCAAGTAATCAATCCCAAACGGATGATGATCTGATCGGCATGTCCGAGAAAAAAAGAAAGCTCGAAACGATGTTTTTCTATTGGAAACCGAGGATACAGACTATTTACCAGTTGAGTGAACCAATCAGGCGCTCTATCATAAAAACTTTGTATTACCAAATTGCGTATCCATAGTATATAGACCAAAGTTGTGACCACCCAGATGCTACTCCATCCTATTACTAACTTTTTATTCATGTGAACTGGGTTTAAAAGAAGCTACAACTGTTGTATCCACCTTACGATGATCTACCTCACTTACCATACGCAGCAACTGCCATTCAGAAATTGTATCCGCATGAGGGGTAATGGAATGAATACGCCTCAAAAGTGTATCTGCTTCATGACGATAGTAATAATTACGCATCAGGTATGCCAGGCTACCCAGTTTAGTTTCTTCAGGAGATAGTATATATGTTTTATCTGCATTACTGATTATTCGCAGAGAAAAATACTCTGTTTGTATTTCCCGATGAACAGGTTCTGCAAACATTCCAAACCGAAACAAAGGATAGAGATCTGTTTGGAAAACAAAAGGTATCCATACTAGTAGCAACACAACGGGTATGATAATCTTCCCTGTTTTCATAATGCATGATAAGTGATGCGCCAAAGTTGAAAAAAAATGTTCATCTTCGCCAGTTATGAAAACAACTTCAGGCAAAATCCGGATCATGCAGATTATAGGTAGCCTGCTCCTTCGATCTGGATTTATTGTAGTTACTATACTATTCTTAGTAGTAAGTTACCTTCTAGTTAGTTCTTCCTACGCTAACATTATCCAATGGATTGCTCAAACGTATATACCTACGAATAAGCTGGACAAATTTCAGCATTCTATCCTGACTCCATCGAGATTTGTTCTGGTACGCTATTTCTCTGTGATAGCAACACTTGTTTCAGCCCTATGTACTTATTTAATCTGGAAAAAAATACCACCTGCTATACAACTAATAACTGACTGGATACTTTCTATCTATAATCTATTACAAAAGACATATGTTAAAACAACCGATATAGAACGTATATATCTACTAGGTTTATGTATTCTGATCTGTATAAGTAGAATATACTTTCTCACTAAACTCCCACTACATGTAGACGAACGGTTTACTTATCTGTATTTTGTAAGTAAAGGATGGATTGTTTCGGCAGTATACTATCCAGGTCCCAACAATCACATTCTATTCTCTTTGCTTTGCACAATAGTTAATTTTTTTCTCCAAAGCCCATTGTGGGTACTACGTCTTCCCGCATTGCTATCTGGTATAGTAGCACTCTTTGGAATTTGGGTTATTACACGTTATCATTTTTCAGCATTCATTGCGATCGTTTCCGTAAGCTTACTGGCTTTTTCACCACAAGTCTTTGGGTATAGCATTCAGGGCCGTGGATATAGCCTGCTGATTTGCTGGATAGTACTGGCAACGGGTTGTGTACTTTCTATTATCTCTGCAAGAAAAATAAGCAGACTTACTTCTATTATATTCATTATCAGTTGTTTTCTGGGATTTTATACTATTCCGATCTTTCTGTATCCATTTGCAGGCCTGAGTTTATATCTGATGCTATTCTTTCTGACACAAAAAAATATGCATCAATTGGTTTGTCTTCTTTGGATGGAAATCTGTATTGGTATATTAGTAACATTGGTGTACATCCCTGTACTATTGCTCAACGGCTGGGGTGCAGTGACAGCAAATACATGGACAACCCAGTTGGAATGGACTACATTTCTGGAGGGTTTACAAACTACCCTTACTGATTTAGCAGACTTCATGTGGAATAGTGTTCCGTATTCTATTTGGTTTACCCTACTTATCAGTATGGGTAGTATACTTCTAATCTTCACTCGCCAGATTACTGGTTTTCAGAAACACTGGCTGCAACTGTATCTTCTTACACTATGGATTATCATTCCCATTATGGTTTTACAAAGAGTATTACCTTATGGTCGTATTATGATCTATATCCTGCCTCTGCAATGGCCTGCCATAGCAATCTTAGGACAGTATGTATTTTCTTACTTCCAGTATTATCGTGTTTTTATCACAGGTGGACTTATAGTATATGCTTTATCGTGCATTAATACATTTCATCAACTAACTACGCCAAAAGGTAAAGGAATATATAACAGTCTGGACAATGTTAGCTACTGGCTATATAGTCATCAGGCAAATGGAGTATTTGTACAATACTATGAGTATGGATTATGTATTTTATTTCAATATGAAACGAATCACAGAACAATTCAGTTAGATATTGGCGCAGATCGGTTTTCCACAAAAAAAAAATATAATTTTGTCGTAGTTCATAAGGATCATGAATTCCCAGCATCTTTATCAATGTCTTCATACCAGATTGTATATAAAGACACGGATGCCACCATTTATCAATACAGACATTGAAAATGGATTTTAGAATCTTTACTTTTATTAGTTAATATATGGAAAACCCGGTTATTATTTTTGGTGCAAAAGGTCTGGGACGTGTAGCATTGGATATCTTTCAGAGCAATGAGGTGGTAGTATATGGATTTCTGGACGATGACAAACAGTTGCACAATACAGAAATTATGGATATCTCTGTACTTGGCGATACAGATGATGATGGCTTTCTGAAGCTGATTGGCAAAAAATGTGAAGCATTTATAGCGACAGACGACAATAAATTACGAAAACATCTGGTGGAAGTACTACTGGAAAAACGTAAAATAATGCCTGTTAATGCTATTCACAAACAAGCCTATATTGCCCCTTCAGCATCAATCAGTCATGGAAATTTAATTAGTGCAGGTGTAATCATCAATTCGGCTGCCAGCGTAGGTAGTCATTGCATTTTGCATGCCAATACTGTAGTTGACTATGAAACTACACTTGGTGATCTGGTACAGGTAGGCACGGGTAGTATTATTGGAAGTGGTGTTACTATTGAAAATGGCACATTTATAGGAAGTGGCGTTACTATTGTTTCAGGAATTACCATAGGCAAAAACGCCCGAATTGGTGCGGGATCTGTTGTTATTGAGAATGTTAAAGCAGGAGCAACCGTATTTGGTAACCCGGCAAAGGTTATCGAAAGATAAACGAATGATGGCTTGATGGATGCAAGTTTTCTTGTACAACTATTCTGCCATTATTCTATTCATAAATCACTCACAAAATGAAACTCAAAAACTTCAATCTTACTTTCGGAAGTCAGCTATTCAAAACTTTCAGTGACGAATCCCGGGTACGCATTTTATTTCTTCTTTATAAAAACAAAGAAATGTGCATATCTGATCTGGAGCAGATCTTGGACTTTACACAGGCTAAAACATCCCGCCATGTGTTATACCTGAAAAATTCCGGATTATTGAGTTTCAAGAAAATGGACCAGTGGGTATACTATTATCTGAAAGATGAGTTTACTGAGATTGTAGGACAGTTGTTTCAGTATATGAGCAAAGATACCACTCTGCAAAATGACTATGAGACGTTTCAGGTCTTGTATTCTAATCGTGAGTTGGCAATTAATAAGCTTCATCAGGATCGGCAACGAATGAAAGAGTTTCGTTTACGTGGAAAAGAATAATTAACCAATATATTACTATATCTATACCAACAATTTATTATGAAATTTAAGAAGCACGTATTTATCTGCACAAATCAGAAAGAAGCGCCTAAAAAGTCGTGTGGAGAAGCGAACGGGATGGCTTTGGTAGAGGAATTTAAAAAAGAATTGAAAGAAAGAGGTCTTCAGATCGAAATCAGAGCGCAACGTGCAGGCTGCCTGGATGCCTGTGCATTTGGCCCAAGCCTGGTTGTATATCCGGAGGGAGTCTACTATGGTAATGTACAGCTGACAGATGTAAAAGAGATTGTAGAAGAGCATCTGATAGCAGACCGCCCTGTTCAACGATTGGTTCTACCCTTTTAAAGAGGCTGTTTCTTTATACAAAACTGCCTATCCGGAATATATATCCGGATAGGCAGTTTTTATTTTTATCCAGTAATGCTCAGATAAGTATCTACAAAATTACGATTCGCCAGAGACCCCACACAATTCCACTAAACTACTATAAATGAATATATTACCCTAATAAAAGCATTTATCTAAGCCCTATACAACCCTATCTGAAATCTTTTAGTATGTAACCCTGCAGGAAGCCATATCGTAAGATATGGCAGTACACTTAATTGTAGAACCTAAATTTGTTTCATGAAAAATTTAAGAAAAGGTATTTTATTTGGGTTGCTTTTATGGACTGCAGTAGCCTGTAAAGATGATGACAAAGATCCTCAGGCCACAAATCTTGGGACGTATTCCGGAACGGCGGCTGTAAGTCAGGATAATACTGGAGGGAATTTATTAAATACAAAAATCACGATTACACGCCTTGATCAGAAGGCTACCATCAAAATCTCAGCAGTACCGGATTTTGAACGCGAATTCACTGCAGATGTAACTGCTTCCGTAGAAACAGGAAATACCAAAAGTTATTCATTTACACTCACACAGCAAACTGCGCCAACTGGCAAGAATGTGGGAGGAACTGTGATTGTACAAGGGAATCAATTATCAGCCGATATCACAATCCCCAATGATCAGATCAACGCCTATGACACTGATAATAAATCAGTTCAACTAACGGGTAATATTAAGTTGCTTGCAGGTTCTTTTGTGAAAGAATAAACTCTATAGCAAGAGACTTTACTATCTGACAGTAAAGTCTCTTCTTAAAGCTATGTTTCTCTCTCTTTTAGGCATCAAACCCGTTTATCTACCAAATTTATTCTGACTATCATAAGCCAATCCAAGCCCTACACTGGATAATTTATTTTCATCAGCTATAGCCGCATTGGGAAACAATAGCTTAAATTCCTGTTGCACTAATGGTACCTCTGTAGTTCCGCCGGTAAGTATAACCAGATCAATATCTTCCCGCTTCACTCCTGCTTCCTGGATACACTGTTTGGCAGAATCAGAAATCTTCTCAACCTCTTCCCGTATGGCATCTTCAAATAGATCCCGTTTGATCTGAATAGAAAAGCTATCCTCAATAAACTCAAAAGACGCGTTATATTCTGCCTGCCCGGTCAAGGCAATTTTTGTATCTTCAACACTTGCCAGCAGTGCATGTCCACTCTCCTGTTCCAACACTCGCAACAATCTGCCAAAACGTGTCTTATCATGCGACTGAAATAACAGCTGACGTGTATGGACTACCATTTTGGTTGTATACAGGAAGTTAATCTTACTCCATTCCGAAAGATCAAAATAAGGTTTTAAAGGTACTTCCAGTTTTTTATCGCCATAGGTGGTTTTATAGCCTAGTTCCGGCATGACAACAGCCAGACTCAGATCCTTATCAAAATCATTTCCACCAATCCGAACACCCGTATTAGCCAGGATATCCGAAGCTCTATCTGTTTTATGTACATACTGATTAGACAAGCGAATTACTGTAAAGTCTGAAGTACCTCCACCTAGATCTACTACAATAGCCAGCTTTTCACCTGATAGCTTGACTTCATGTGCAAATGCAGCAGCAATAGGTTCAAACTGAAAATCTATATGTGCAAATCCTAAGCTCCGAGCCACCTCACGCAACTCAGCTTCTGCCCGCTTATCAGCCTCTAGATCATTGTCAACAAAGTGTACAGGGCGTCCCATAACCACATGTTCTATTTCTTTGCCTGCTATACTCTCTGCTTTGGCCTTCAAATTAACCAGAAATTCTGCAATGATCTTTTCGAATTTTATCGGACGACCATTGATGATTGTGCCTTGTTTCATCACAGAGGTTCCCAATACCCGTTTCAAGCTTCGCATAAATCGGCCTTCTTTCCGTTCAAAGAACATTCGAATAGCAGCTCTGCCATAATGAGGAACAGCCTCTTTATAAGGGTAAAAGATTGCACTAGGAATAGTGACAGAGGTTCCTTCTATCGGAACCAGGCTGATATTTCCATTATTAGCAACAGCGATACTTGAATTGGATGTTCCAAAATCAATTCCACAGGATATATTTGTCATAGTAGGAGGTTTTAGCAATCTTAGAGAAAACACACAGATCTGTGGAGTAGTATAAAGACGATGATACCACTATAAATATGAACTCCATATTCATAGTGGTACATGTATTTCAAACTATACCTAATCCTAATCAGATCTTACCCTTATTTGCAGTAAGTTAACTCAGTACCTTGTATTTCAGAGAAAATTACTCAATTGAATCCGTTATGCTTTGCAAAAAGGGGGGCAAAAATAAGAAATATAAATCTATTTTCCTGTATCCCTGTCCTATTTTCACCACAACATTTCCTGACTATCTATTTCGCCTTCTACTAAGGGCACTAACTGAAGTTGCTTCATTACATCATACTGTTCTTTACTCATTAGCCCAATACAAGTCCAGTCGCTGACATGAAATTGCGAGAATCGCAACGAACAGGTTGTACGTTCACAGAGAAACAGATTTAACTTAAAACATAACTGATCATCCGAATAGTGGGTATCCTCTTTTTCATAAATAAGCTCCTCACCATCTATGAGCAGATAGATAAATGGGCCATCGTATGATAGAACCTGAAAATCAAGATCAGGCTTGCAGAAAGTTGACAATTGATGAAATACACTTACATAGCTCTCTGTATCATAGAAAGATTTATAATCCAGAAAACAATAAAACTCTCTTTTTAGCAAGGACTTTGCCCAAGTCATATTCTTGAGACTGGTATCCTTAAAAGGTTCATACCATTCCTGTCCCTGAAAATCTTTTTCAAATAACATAGTTGTGAAAAATCCTGTTTATAAAATAATACATAGAGTCTGACAATCTTTGAATCTATATCAACGAAATACGGAAAAGGTAAACGCCCTGCCCAAATTGCAATTCTATCAGAATAATGACAAAATAAAACCCTCTGCCTTATGATAAGACAGAGGGTTTCTATATATAGCAGAACACTATAGTTTATTTTACAGCTTTCCGCTCAATTTCACGTAGGTTTTCCATCTTCTTATTTCTCAGGAAGCCATTGATATCTTCAAAGTGCTCCTTAATACGTTTATTGCCAAACTCAAATACTTTATCAGCCAAACCATCCAGGAAGTCACGATCGTGTGATACCAGAATCAATGTACCATCAAAAGCCTTCAATGCTTCTTTCAGAATATCTTTTGTTTTTATATCCAGGTGGTTGGTAGGTTCGTCAAGAATTAACAAGTTCACAGGTTGTAACAATAACTTTATCATAGCCAAACGAGTTCTTTCACCACCAGAAAGAAATTTAACTTTCTTATCAATAGTCTCCCCACTGAACATAAAAGCACCAAGAATATCTTTGATTTTTGTACGAATCTCCCCTACTGCAATCTGGTCAATAGTCTGGAAAACAGTTAGTTCACCATCTAGCTTAGAAGCCTGATCCTGTGCAAAGTATCCGATCATGCTGTTATGACCCACCTGTAACTTTCCTTCAAAATCAATCTCGCCCATAATTGCCTTCACCAATGTAGATTTACCTTCACCATTCCGGCCTACAAAGGCCACTTTCTGCCCACGTTCAATAGTGACAGAAGCGTCTGCAAATACCACATGATCTCCATAACGCTTGGTTAATCCTTCTACAATAACAGGGTAATTACCTGAACGAGGAGCCGGAGGGAACTTCAGATTCAAATGTGAAGTATCCACTTCATCCACTTCAATGATCTCAATCTTTTCCAGCATCTTCACACGAGATTGTACCTGAAGTGTTTTGGAATAGGTTCCTTTGAACCGATCTATGAATTCCTGAATCTCAGCAATCTGCTTCTGCTGATCATCGTATTGTTTTTGCTGCTGTTCGCGACGTTCTTTCCGCAACTGAAGATAATGAGAGTAGGTCGCTTTGTAATCGTAAATACGCCCCATTGTCACTTCTATGGTCCGGTTTGTGATATTGTCAACAAATGTTTTATCGTGGGATATCACAATTACAGCTTTGGCATTATTTACCAGAAATTCTTCCAGCCACTGAATAGATTCAATATCCATGTGGTTAGTAGGCTCATCCAACAGAATCAGATCCGGTTTTTGCAACAAAATCTTAGCAAGCTCGATCCGCATACGCCACCCACCACTAAACTCATTGGTAGGACGGGTAAAATCACTCCGTTGAAAGCCTAATCCCATCAACGTCTTTTCTACTTCTGCATCAAAATTGCTATCTTCTATCGAATAGTATTTCTCACTAAGTTCAGATACCTGTTCTATGATCTTGGCATATTCATCTGATTCATAATCTGTCCGCGTCTCCAATGCCAGATTCAACTCATCCATCTGCTTTTTCATTTCCAGTATTTTTCCAAAAGCTTTGGAGGCTTCTTCAAATACAGTACAATTGTCTTCTGTTAGCAAATGTTGAGGCAGATAAGCAATTACTGCATCCTTGGGAGCAGATATTTTTCCGCGTGTGGGTTTATTTACGCCAGCAATAATTTTCAGTAAGGTTGACTTTCCGGCACCGTTTTTACCCATTAAGGCAATCCGGTCATTCTCATTAATATTAAAGGTAATGTTGCTAAAAAGAGCGGCACCGTTAAACTCTACTGTAATCGAATCAACTGAGATCATGAGGTATAAAGATTTTAAAACACAAATATAGGGTATATCCTTGGAAATATTCTATTGTTGTTTTTAACACGACTGCCCATGTGATAAATTTCCTAAAACCGTAGTTCCTTCTACCTCACTATCAGGCACCTTTACTAAGAAACAGACTTCTTATTAGAAACAGTACTGATCCAGACCCCAAGCAGAACAAGAACAGTCCCGGCAACTTGCCATAGGGAAATTGGTTCGTGCAAAAAAACAACTGCAATAACGGCTCCCATCACCGGGTCAAGATTATTAAATATCCCTACCTCAACCGCATTTAGGTATTTCATGGCATCATTATACCAGAAATAGCTTAATGCAGAAGCCAGTACTCCCAGATAGAAAATTTCAAGCCAGCCTCGCCAGGAAATAACAGGTAATGGTTCATAGTATAATTCTACTCCCATCAGAGGGAGAAAACATATCGTTCCAATTACAGTAGACCAGGTAGTAAGATGTGTCGAATCCAGATGTGATAGTTTTTTGGAAATGATGGTATAGATCACCCAGCATAATGCAGATAGAATTACCAGGATATTTCCAACAATCACAGAAGGCATCCCCCAAACAAAAGACTCTATAAAATCAGTAGTTTCAGGATTGGATACAAAACCTATACAGATCACACCAATAATGGAAATTACCACACCCACAAGTTGAATCGATTGAAGTCTCTCTTTCAAATAAAGAGCAGCCAGTACTACCACACCCACAGGAATAAATCCCTGAATCAAAGACCCAATGGCAGCAGAAGTATATTGTAATGCCAGATTAAAGAATGTATAATATAAGGTCACTCCTGTAATACTCATACCTATTACTTTATACCAAACAGACCGATCCCAGCCAATATAATTTGGTTTGTTTCGTTCTTTTACAAACAGAATAATAAGTAAGATAACAGATGCGAGAGCAAAACGCAGAAACGCAAAAAATACAGGTGGGATGTGATCAACGCCTGCCTTAGTTACTGAAAATGAACCTGCCCAGATAAGCATTACTAAAGTAACCTTAACGACAGCTTTACTATGTATAGTCATAAAATAAGAATACAGGCGCAAATATACCTGAAAGTTTCTCCTGTAGTTGTTATTAACCTAACATTCAACTACTAGCAAAGTGTATAACCTTTTAGAATAAAAGTAAGATATCTGTTTCTGCTAAGTACTATTTTACCTATCCAATTTACAGGTGTTAAGAGTCATTCTTTAGTTCATCGAATAAAGTCTTATGTCTACCGAAAAACGTTTCAGTTTGGTGGGATTTTAAAAGCAGGAATTCACGAAAAGGTTAACTTTAGATATAAGCTTCAACAGCTATCATGTAAGTTTTAAATCATTTTTGCACAACTATGAAGTCTATACAACTTGACGCATTAAGCCAGTATTTCCCTCAGTTACTTTCTAAATCTATTAATGAGCTTTACCAAAGTTCTTTTGAACCACAGCAGATAGTGTTGTTTTTTGAAGGATGGGAGTTTTATGAGCCTTACAATCGCTACATTGATGATACAGAGAGTCGCAATATTGTATGGTTTAATGAATCAACCTATTGCATTAACGGGACTGAGTTGAAATGGCCTGTAACCCTGAATGACTTTATCACTGATTGCCATTCATTTAATGTAGATCTACGCTGGAATCCAGCTATTCAGGAAAGATTTTAGTGACCAATTTATATTTCTATAATAATATCTAACCTCCATAACTATCTATTAATCAAGCCTATTATTTTAATAGGCTTTTTTTATGATAGTAGTTAATCCGAACTTTAACAAAAAGAAACTGTAAAGTTTCAATATATCCAGACATCTGTTTACTCATGTATTCACCTATAGGCTATGAAGAGGTCTATAGGTGAATACATGAGTAAATAGAATTTATTTCCCTGCTACTTTTTTTAACCAGTCTCCTATTGCAGTGAGTGCAGTCGGGTCAATTGTCTGCTCAATAGTACCATATTCGTCAGGAAATCCACTATCAGCTTTCTGAAACAAGTGATTAAGTCCTTCCAGCTTTTGTACCTGATACTTTTTGTTTCCTCCTTGCTTCAATGCAGTTTCAATGCCTTTCAAATTGTTATCTGCCAGTACCTGAACATCTTTACTCCCGTTGATAGCCAATACAGGTATACGTACTTGTTTAAGAACAGGAATTGGATCAAAATGGATGAAGTATTTCATCCAGGGAGATTGAGCAAGTTCTACGCTTTGTAAAAAGGCATCTTCCGTGATTTCCAGCTGTTTTTTACGAGTGTCACTTATACCCGCTGCTTTATCTTTTATAAGTTTAGCAATGCCTTCTTTACGTTTTTGTTTATCTGTATTATTGTTCTCAGCAAGCTTGTCGACTGCATCTGATAACTCCAGAATGGTTTTTATTTCGCTATCACTAGCACCCATTTTCTTATAAAAAGTAATTGCCTGGGTTCTGAGAATTTGTTCTCCGGTTATTCCGGGTCCAGCCATTAATACAATAAAAGCTACATCCGGGCTTTTGGAAGCTACGATGGGTGCTATCATACCTCCTTCACTATGCCCTATCAAGCCAATCTTCCAGGGATTTATTTCTTTTCTTGTTTTTAGATAATCGATTCCGGCTTTGACATCCTCGGCAAAATCAGCACTTGTAGCAGTAGAAAAACTTCCTGTAGATTTTCCCACGCCCCGATCATCCACCCGAAGGACGGCAAACCCTTGTTTTGTCAGATAATCAGATAATACAAGGAATGGTTTATGGGCAAACAATGTCTCATCTCGATCCTGTGGCCCGGATCCTGAAATCAATATCACAACAGGAAAAGCTGTTCCCGTTTGGGGCAAAGTCAATGTTCCGGCAAGTTTAGTGTGAGTGGATGGATTCTCATAAATAACATCTTCTTCTTTATATGGGAAAGGACGTAAAGGAAGCTGAGGTCTGTTTACAGTAATTCCCTTTTCGCTCTTCTGCATAACAAGTGGAAAACTGTGTCCATTCTGAGTAAATAGGCCTTGTATCAAAACACTGTCTTTACGATACAATCCTTTATACACAGCTCCTAGCCGATTCATAATTAACGTCAGACTATCATTCTGAAATGTAACAATATCAATAGGGATATCTTTCGCACCCTGATCTGGGCTATCCAATGTTGCCTTATACCCGTTGGCCTCTGTATGAATATGTGTTATCAATCGCAATTTAATGCCCGATACGGCTAATGTCCCTACCCAGGAACCTTCCACAGGTGAGAGTTGCTGGGCTTTCACAGAAAGGCATAAGCAGACCAATAAGAAAAATCCAGGTATACATGCTTTCATAATTGTCTTGTGTGGTTATTTACTATGTGTAACACTTTTGATAAGTAATACTGTAAATTAGCAGAAGCTATACCCATAAAATTATAGAATAGAATATATTATCAAATTCTTTTTTACGAAAGGTTATCCTGTCATACATACTTCAAGTAATCAAGTATAAGTACATATTCTTTCCTATCGTTTACTACTCACTACCACCTCTATCTATCATGAACCTCACTTATCGCCTGGCGTTAAAGTCCGATCTGATTACGATTGTACAAATGCTGTCTGATGACAAATTGGGAGCAGAAAGAGAAAACTTTCTGCTCCCGCTACCAGTATCTTATCTGAATGCATTTGAGGCAATCATTCGTGACCCCAATCAGGAATTAACGATAGTAGAACAGGAAGGAGAGATAGTAGCTACCTTTCAGCTAACCTTTATCCCCTACCTGACTTATCAGGGAATTACTAGAGCACAGATTGAGGCTGTACGAGTTAAATCTGACTATAGAGGACAAGGATTAGGAACCGAAATATTTCAGTATGCTATCCGGCGATCAAAAGACAAAGGAGCTCATTTGCTTCAGTTGACAACTGATAAAAAACGTCCGGAGGCCAAAAAGTTTTATGAGTCACTAGGCTTTGTTGACTCACATGAAGGAATGAAACTGTATTTGTAGTAAAGAATGCAACTATATTAATCAATCAACTAATTTAGAATAACCACACCAGTTGATTGATTATTTTGTCCAACATATCTATCTGTATTATGTACTTTGAATGTCATAAAATGCAGCACTAAAATTTCGGTTTGCCAGATCCTCTTTTGAGATACCAATATACAAAATTGCCAGACTCTTAAAAGGCGTTGCACCTTGGTAAAGAAGTACATGCGAATCGTTTAAAGCCTTCATCTCTGACTCATATTTCTCATTCCAGACTTTGTATTTTTCCGGATCACTGGGAGCACGGCCATGTAGCTTCCATATATTCTGACGAAAATGATAGAACCAGGGGTTATACTGTGTTTGTTGTGGATGCCCTAGCAGGTTACTGCTATAGTCATCTGAGCCGTCTATTTCTTGTATGGATCTGGCTACCTTTTGCAGAGTATCAAAGTCTTCACCCAGATTTAATTTTTCATATGCGGCAGATTTGTATCCAGGTAATGTATGCGATATCTCAAAGCTCATCCTTTTACCATCAGTAGACCTGTTTGACTGAATAGACTCTGGGATGTAAATTAGCTTAAGATCCTCTTTTGCATCTGGATACGCACCGTTTGATTGTAATCCTTTGAGAAATGCATATAGCATTCCTTCTGTTGGCAATAGACTCTGACTATCAAAAGGAGCAATTTCAGAGAAATTGAGTTGAAAAAGAAAGTTATCCTCTCTTCCAATATCTAATATCATATTGTCAGGTATATCTGGCAAACCTCTGAATTTGGACTGTCCAAATTTGGGTTGACCTGCTTCACTTAATACAATAGTAGGTTTCAAGGCTTGAATGACAGATTGAATATCTGCCTTCCAGGAATAATGACGAATGCAATCAGTGGCTGCATCCAAAGGTACAGATGCCATAGCTAAATAGTTATTCTGTCTGAGATGATTAACACAGGCAGAGAGTAAAAAATGAAAATACAGCGTCTAATTTTAAAAATAATCTTAAAGAAAGCAGTAGCCTACACGTAATATTTACATATGCTATATTATCTTACAATTTCCCACCATATACCAATACTTTGGGAATAAAATATCGAAGAATCAAGATTCATCAAAAGGCACCAGCAATATTGAAGCAGTTATTTCTTTTTCCTTGAGTTTTAGTAATAGATTGTTGATTACCACTGCATATTCTGTACTATCACGTTCTGATGTAGCATCTTTTTGTGTGGGCACAATTTCTATCACAAAAGTATTGTCTGCATGATTCTGAAACAGGTAAGTTCCAGAACGATGCTGATTGGGACTTACCACAATGTGGAAAGATAAATCAGATGTAATCTCTAACTCTCCACTAAACCATTTATCAAAATTAAACCAGCCATACCGATCTGTTGTATGTTCCTGAAATTTCACACTCCATTGAACAGCCAATACATCAATAATCGCATCAATACTTAGTGAAGATCTGATACCTATATAAAAACTAGTAGATTCATATCCATAATAAACAAGTTCACTAACTAGCTTTTCAAATGATTCAACTCTTAGATACTCTTCAAAACCATTCCCACGTTCCATATCAAAGAAACAAACTTCCGGCTCTGACCTCACTGTTTCTTCATGCCAGCCATAGTCGAAACACATATATGAATGTCCATACATACTTGAAACAATAATCAGACGATCCATATGATTAATTTCTGTTTGTACTAGTTCTTCAATTTCTTCTTCATCCATAAACTCACTTAATTCCTGAAGAACATTTACTACTGAACCAACAAAAATCGGATCAAGTTTGGCATTGTTGTAGAATAATTCCTGTATACCATCTTCGAAAGGATAAGCACGTCTTCTGAGATGGCCGCCATTCTGAATCTTCATCAAATCTCTATACAATTCCGGAAAGCGAAATCCAATAGTGGATTCTATTTTAAGAATTTCCTCTTCTGTTCTTCCTCTGGTACGGTCTGTAAATCCCTTAGCTGGCTGAATCCAAAAATCATCTGTAAGCATTATCAAAAACATTTATGTGTACACAATACATTTTCAAACATAGATTTTTTTTGGAGATTTGCAATTTTTCTATTTGTTGGAGCCACATTGTACTGACTATATTTTTTTGGATAAAAACACTCATTAAACTTTTTTGTCATTTCTCAATCAAAGCATCTGACTAAACAATTTACTAAGCTCCATATGATTAGAACCGGCATATACATCTCTTTGACTATAGTACTCTTCACTATCTTTTCTTTTACAGGTTGTCGACGAAGAGATTCTATTCCTATCGATAATGTATTTCGTTTTAAAGAGACACTAACTGTAGATGGTCTGCAAAGAACTTATACATTAAACCTGCCTCCCACCTATTATACTTCTTCTGATTTTTCACTGGTTATTGCTATGCATGGAGGTGGAGGAAATGCAGACCAGTTTGAAACCACCTCCAAATTAACTGATAAGGCTAATTCTGCCGGATTTATTGTGGTGTATCCGGAAGGAGTTCAAAGCGATGGACTGCTGAAAGCTCGTACATGGAATGCAGGTGGATGTTGTGACTATGCCCGTGATCATAACATTGATGATGTAAACTTTATCAGGCAGCTTATCAACCATCTGGTAAGTACCTATAAAATAAATCCCAAAAGAGTTTATGCTACAGGGCATTCCAATGGAGGTATGTTATCTTATCGTCTAGCCTGTGAGATGCCTGAAAAAATTGCAGCCATTGCAACCAGTTCCTGTACAATGGTAGTAAAACAACCTTGCAATCCATCTCGTCCAGTTCCTGTATTACATATGCATTCTGTAAAGGATGACCATGTCCCCTATAAGGGAGGTGTGGGTATCAGCAATGCGTATTTCCCTCCAATTGATTCAGTATTGAATGCATGGTCAGCCATTAATGTCTGTGCCAACCCTGCTCAGGTTTTAGTCAATGACAACAAATATAAATACACTAAATGGTCAGATTGTGAAGACAATGTAACCATACAGTACTACCTCACCCAGGATGGTGGTCATGCCTGGCCAGGAGGACTACCTGGAAGCTCTAATGGTGATACACCTTCCACTGTGATTAATGCAAATGATTTGCTTTGGGATTTCTTCCAGCAGTATCAGCTTCCCTGATCCAAATTATCTCCTGCTTTCACATATTTAAAGCAGGAGATAGTCATATGCTCCACTCTATATTCCCCACCCATTTTGATTCTGTCACATTTTCAGGCAGGTCTGTCACATTTGTAGGAAATATTCCTTATCCTATAGTAATCTTGGTAAAAGATACGAACAGAAACAGGTTTGTACAGATTTACTACCACTCAATTACTATATCCTATGAAAATCAGATGGAGGGAACATGAAGTATTGTTAGCAACCATACTGACTGTTATTACAGCATTCAGTTATATATGGGATACACAACATCTTACAGTCTGGCAACTGGAAGAAATTCGTTCTCACTTTGCAAAAGCCCACATTCTTTTTAGCTTGATCTGCCACAGAGTAATTCCACAAACAGGTGTATTACTGGTGCTCTACCTCTTTTATCTCTGGATCAATCTGAGAATACTACCCAACATATTGCAGTCAGATACAGATAAAAAAATAGTTATCGTAGAATCCAAATTTGTTTCATTGGAAGTAATTAGTCATCTTTTCCCTAGAAAATACATCTGGGGTATTATACAACTCCTATTGATTAGCTATTTGCTGGCGTTGGGAGCTAATGTAGCCTCTTATTTTGCACGTCCAGATTACGTTAACTATGGGGACTTCAGAATTCTGGCCTTGTTTGGATACAATGACCATCCACTAACAAACTTACTAGCTGGATTTGGCCGGGCACTGGCACTAGTATGTATCTACCTGGCATATGTTGCAATACGCGAATTTTGTATTCACTTCATTACCACAACCAGTCGTCGAAGCTCTTATTATATATTGGTGGCCAATCAGATTACAGGCTCGTTCGTTATTTTCCTGTGTATACCTTTCTTTCTGGCGGTCTTTCATCTGATTGGAGATACTCCATTCTTTGAAGTATACTTTGCCTTTATTCCGCCCTGTATTATCACTTATCTCTATACAACCTATTGGTTATTTCCACTGAAAGGCCAAAGATCCTTTTTACATTCCCATGTTATTTTCCGCTTACTGTCTATTTTACTTCCACCCTTGATTTTTACTTTTGTTGCTATAGAACATTATAATCCATTTGTCAGACTCTTTTGGATCAATGTGGGACTTCAACTTTTTATTGTCACTCCTGTTTCATGGGTGTTGTATCAGCAAAAAGAAGACAAAATCCTTCAGCTCAGAGGAGTCGAAAAGGAATTAGTCCGTTCCAAAACAGATTTGCAATTTTTGCGTTCTCAGATTAACCCCCATTTTTTGTTTAATGCATTGAACACATTATATGGAACTGCTATACTGGATGGATCAGAACGCACAGCAGAAGGGATTCAGAAACTGGGAGATATGATGCGATTTATGCTCCATGAAAACAACCAGAATTTTATTTCCATGCATCGCGAAATAGAGTATCTGAAAAACTATATTTCATTGCAAAAGCTACGAATTCACTCCTCTTCTGCAATCGAAATTGAAGATACTATTGACTCTCAATACTGTAATCATACCATTGCACCTATGCTTCTGATTCCGTTTGTAGAAAATGCATTTAAACATGGTATAAGTCTGAATGAAAAATCATGGATAAAGATCAAACTGGAATGTGACCAGGAAACTATCCGATTTGAAGTACGAAACAGTATGCATATTCATAAAACCAATAATCCAGAAAAGGAAAAATCAGGTATTGGGTTAAAGAATGTACTGGAACGTCTGAACTTGCTCTATAAGCACAAACACCAGTTCAATGCACATGGTGATGGAAATGAGTTTGTTGTTCAACTGGTGATTCAACCTTAAAAAATGTATGATGACAGCCATAGTTATAGATGATGAACCCATTGCATTGGAAATAATCAGAAGCCTTTCAAGGAAAGTAGCATTTATTGAATTTAAAGCCTATTTTGCCAATGCCTTTGAAGCGGTAGACTTTCTGCAAAAAAATAAAGTAGACTTGCTCTTTCTGGATATTAAGATGCCTGATATCTCAGGAATTGAGTTTCTGCAATCTCTTGCCAGTCCACCTATGGTTATCTTTACTACTGCCTACAGCGAGCATGCTGTGCAAAGTTTTGAACTCGATGCTATTGATTATCTGCTTAAGCCTTTTTCGCTATCACGTTTCTTAAAAGCCTGTACCAAAGCCCATGAACAGTACGAACTTCGAAAAAATAATATAATCACACCACCAGTAACCTCATCAATCTTCATCAAAAGTGGATATGAACAGATTCGTGTTGCACTTGACGAAATCTGGTATGTTGAAAGCAGTGGCAACTACATGAAGTTTGTACTCGAAAAACAAAAGATAGCCTCCAGACTTACCATGAGTGAAGCAGAAGCCCTTTTACCTGCTTCAGATTTTATACGCATACATCGTTCGTTTATTGTTGCCAAAAAGCAAGTCAGCAAAGTAGACAGACACAGTGTATGGATACGACAAACCGAACTTCCCATTGGAGCAGCCTATGCTCATGAAATTGAAACAATCTTTCAGTAACACTCTAACTAATTATCAATCCTATGCAAAAGATCAATCTTGCCATTTTAATGGCACTGGGAATGCTATGGCCTGTTTTTAGCCAGACTATACCTCAGAAACTAGACAAGCTCATAAATGCTTATACACAACTGAATCAGTTTAATGGCACAGTACTGATAGCTAAAAACGGAAAAATCCTTCTAAAAAAAGGATATGGCTATCAGAATATTCAGGCGAAAACACCTTGCACTACTGAAACTATTTATCAGATAGCCTCTGTAACCAAGACTTTTACATCTGCATTGATTTTAAAGCTAGCCGAACAAAAGAAGCTTACTCTATCTGATAAGTTAAGCCGGTTTTATCCTAATCTTCCGCATGGAGATAGCATTACTATTGAACATCTGCTTACTCATACATCTGGTATCTCAAATATATCCTTAGATACCACAGAAATTAATAAAGAAGAAAACAAACTGGCAAACGAATCAATTATGATTAATGCATTAATGAAAGGTCCAGCTTTGGAGTTTGCTCCAGGTAGTAACTGGAACTATAGTAATCTGGGGTATGCACTGTTAGGGTACATCATTCAAAAAGTAACCGAATTGTCTTACTATGATGCTCTCCGACACTATATCTTTCAACCTTTGCAGATGACACATAGTGGATTTGATTTTATCCATTTAACAGACACCCATAAAGCCACAGGATATTATACCTATCCAACGCGTTCCAAGTCAGAAGTAGCGACTATACTGGATTCAGCAGGCCCTTTTGCAGCAGGAGCTATTTACTCTACTGTAGGTGATTTGTACAAGTGGCACGAAGGATTGCAAGATAATCAAGTAATCAGTAAGGCATCCCAAGAGAAGGCTTATACTGCGTATAGAAACCGATATGGATACGGCTGGATAGTAGATTCGTTGTTTAATACGCGGATTGTATCTCATAGTGGGGATATATGGGGATTTAAAACTAATTTTACCAGAGTTCCCACCGATGATATCTGTATTGTATTACTTAGTAATATAGAAGACAACGAACGCCTCACTACGATCACCAACAAGATTTTGTCTATCCTCTATCAGTGGCCTTACAGCTTACCTTCACCTTCAAAACCCGCTATTCAGCTAAGTGTAGAGTCATTGAGACAGTATACAGGTATTTATAAAGTAGATCTAAAATATAGCAATGCTATGTCTCCTGAAGTCCTAGAAATAAAACTTGAAGGCACTAAGCTGATTGCTCAGGCTAGCCGCCACTCCAGAAAAGGGCCACAATTTGAGATTACACCTCTAACCGGAAAGCATTTTATATTAAAAGAGATAGGAGCAGAATTAGAAGTAGTCAGAGATAATAAGGGAAAGTTATATCAGCTATTTTCAGATCAATTCGGATTGAAGATTCCCTATAGGAAGGTTCCTTAAGTTTATCAGCTAATAATTCTCCTTTAGTAAATATTCTGCCTATGTCTACAGACAGAGTATTTACTGTGAAAATCTTAAATCTTTGTTACCAGTTCAATTGAATAAGCAAGATTCATAACCTAAAGGATTATTTCTAGTTGTTCAAAATTCTATTTAATAGACAATAAACCATTATTGTATCACAATCTTACTATGTACAACTGACTTTTCATCTTTTACTTCTACCACAAACATTCCTTTGTATGGCAAGTAAATCTGCTCTTCTCCTTGTATCGTTTTCTCATATACTACTACTCCATTCATTGTCATAATACGAACAAAGGATACAGTCTTATTGGATAGATGAATAGTGAATGAGCCATTACTTGAAGGATTGGGATATACCTTTACACAATCTTTACCTACCTCATCCTCTATCCCAGTAATGAGCGTAGCCCGAAAAGAATAACCTGTATCTTTTTGAAGATTACTGATTGATATAGATGCAGGAGAGAATGAATAATTTTTTAATACAGGAGTAATCGTTCCACTCCAACCTGCTATTTCACTGGCACTGTAAAATCCATTACTGTCTGTACTAACAGGTTGAGTAAATCCATTCATGCTTACACCTGAGACAGCATTGCCAAGACTGTCAGTAACGGTTCCAGAAACGACATACCCATTCGCAAGCACCTGATATTTTATATAGAAAGCTTTTATCATAAAGTGATTGGTCATTTCAAATGCATATACCTGTACAGAATCCAGGAAAACAGTAGTAGTAGAAACAGGTGCGACCTGTAATTTACCATTTTCTATCGATGCATGCAGAGTTGGTGGCACAACTCCAAGTTGTATAGATAAGTATTCAGTAGGCAAGTAATCATCAGTCAGATTGCTTTTTAGATCTACAATGGAAAAGGTTTGAGTTCCCCTATAGATAGTCTGTACTGGAAAGTCTATTAATTGAGGGTATTCATTAGGTTCGACAATCCGAAACTGCAATGTCACGATTGCAAAACTTCCATCGCTATCTGTAATCTTTACTCTAACAGAATCAGTAAGGGCCAGTGGAGATTTTGAATAAGCAAACGTAGATATACTCCTATTAGAGACAGACACGTAGACCTCTTTTTTTTTCAGACGATTCACATCGTTTGAGTCAAGAGTTATGGAAAATGAACTCCAATCATCCAGGTCATCAGACACGAAGTATTGCATATATGTGACCGCATCATATAGAAACAGACTATCACACTTTTCCTCACAGGTAAACGCTTCCATATGTAAATACACAGGTGGTATATAACTGATAACAGGAGGGGTATTAACCACAGGTGCTACCTCTACAGCTATTTTTGTGATTGTGGTATTTCCAAACTCATCTGTAGTACTCAGACGTAGTGTATCTCGTCCAGCCCAGTTACTAGTAGCAGCAATAGTATAACTCATACGACCATAGCTATCTTTTACACTTTTTACATTCAGATTAGTAGCACCCGAATAATTCCAGACAAGATCTTTGGAAGGTGTAAAATCATCCGTAGCTTCAACATATAACACAGCATTTTTATCCTGCCGGAAACGAATGTCTGTAAGTGAAGTTACAACAGGAGGCATATCCTTTCCTATTATCCGTATTTCTTCACTTTCATTTTTTGGTTGAGGCATATCTATATATGCAATACCCTCTGTATCAATATTACCAGGCATTTGCGGGTGTGTAACTTCACAAAAATAAATTCCTCCATTAGTTTGCGGGTCAAAGTTTGAAAAAGACAGAGTAGGTAAAGAAGTGGTGGTATATACTTCTTTGAAAGCATTTAGACCTGCGCTACTTTTCTTATACCATGTATATACACTCCCATCCAAGTGTGTAAAATTAGCGATAGAAATAGATTGGGATACGCCTGCAGAAGGTTTAATCGTTTGTGGTAATCCAATCTTCTGTTGGGGAGTAAAATGTAATATACTAACCAGATAGTTTTTCCTGCTTTTATATACATTGGCAATATCACTGAGTGTAAAGTTATTTCCTTCCAGATACATTGCTTCTGCAGCATAAGGATACTCAACCACAACAGGTCCGGATAAAAAGTTATTCTCCAGATGTAGTGACATCTTTTTTAAGCCCGATTTAAACCATTGCTGTGGAACAGCCCCTCGTATTTGATTCTTAGCCAGATTGATCATTACTAGCTTAGGAGGTATTGATTGAATCAAAACATTGGGTATGGCTGTAAACTGGTTTTCACTAAAATTAACGTCTATCAAAACTGTCATAGAAGAAAAACTAAATCCTATATCTGTGAGCTTATTTTGCGCAAAATTCAGCGATTGTAGCTTCGTAAGTTTGGACAAGCTGGCTGGCAAACTTGTAATCACATTATGTTCCGCAGATAGCCGGGTAAGATTGGTTAAATTAGAAAAGCTTTCAGGAAGAGTCGAAAGCTGGTTCCACTCGAGTTTTATCTCCTGCAATTTTGATAACGACCCAACTGCCTCTGGCAGGATATTGATCTTATTCTTATCTAAGTACAGTTGTTCCAATGTCTTTAAATTTGAGATGGCACTGGGAACAGTGGTAAAGTTCGTACAATAACTTACATCCAGACGTTTCAGGCGCGGTAATGAGAATATACTGACAGGAAGTTCTTTTATATTGGGATTCATACTTATACTCAGATATTCCAGCTTAGTAAGATTGCCAACCTCTTCTGGTAAGTGTTCAAACAAGCAGTATCCAAGTGCGAGAAAGTTAATTTTAGTCAGTTTACCAATACTGGCAGGTATCACTCTGACAGGCATACCCGATATTGCCGCCAGGTAAAAAGAATTTAATGAGTCTAGTTCATTGAGTATTTCTATGCATGCAGGCAAGGCATCATTTTTAGGGTTTCCATCCAGCACAGAATCAATATAGTTATACAGAGAAATGCCTACAACCCGATCAGAATGATTGGATAGTACTATTCCTTTCCATTGTGAAGTAGGCTTATTTTTCCATGTTAAAGGCCATCCTGCTTTTTCCATCTCCTGCTGAAAGCGCGCCAGAATCACAGAGTCTTGTGGAACGAGGCTCCGTTTCTGTGCGAATACAGTTACGTTTCCAGTAAAAAGGAATAGAACAAAAATAATTAACAGAATTAAATGTACTGATTTTAAGAGTTCATTAGTGTATAGTTTTTGCATAAAAGAAAAAATTACATATAACATAGCTACCAACACCTTATATAGATGCCAGGTATTTAATAGAATAGGAAGGTTATCTGGAAGAGGAGAATATAACTATTCTGAAAGGTATGTATTCTACTGACTACATAAAAACAATAAAACAACAAAAACCTACACTCATATTATACATTCAGCCTACAAAGTCCTTCACAAAGAATATAATACAATATAAAGACGTTCTCCAGATCAATAAAAATCATTAAAACACAAGAACGCTTACAGACACAAGTATCTTTTGTGAATTATTGATTTTTTGGGAAGGTGGATATTATTGAAGAACTACGAATCTTATATACAAAATAGCATCACTAAAAGTGACTCCTGATCACTAAAAAAATAGATTGTAGTTTGAAGAAAAGGAAAAAGTAAAAATCAAAAAAAATAGAGTTAGTAAAATACCCAACAAAAAATATTTGTTGGGTATTGAAGGTTATTGCGTTTTTTTAATGCGATATAATCCGCGCAAAGTATCTTGATGAGTAACCGCAATGGTATCTGAACCGGAATTGCTTGTATACTTTAGTACATTTACTAATAAAGAGAATTCTCCAATATTATACTTCCCAATAGAATCAGCAATAGAAGTGGGACGTATATAATTAAGAGTTGTATCCTGTAAAGGCGAAAAACCATAGGGTTGAATTAGATATTTTCCTTCCAAATTAGTATAATCATCAGAATTATAGGCGAGAGAATACAGTGGGTGCTTGATACCACTTTTTAGATTATTAGCTAAAACGCTAAGTGAAAAAATCTGCCCGTTGGCTGTTCCTTCAAGAGCATAAACATCATTGCTATTATGACTTTCTCTTGTAAACGTACCAGGCATGTCCTCTACAGAAAAAGCGCTAACCTTAAAGCTAACACCCTCATTCACAGAAACAAGAGACCATTCACTAAAATGATTTGTCTGAACAGAAACCGATTTGGAAGATTTATTCAATTGTACATTGGATAATATCTCCCAGGTATTATCTGCTTTTTTATAAGCAATAGACATGAGTTCGGGATTTGTTTGCTGAGCGTCAGATTCTGTATACTTAAAGGAAATAGTTACTGGTTTACTAAATGTAGTTCCTTCCGGACTTATTTTATAAACAGATCCAATCCCATTGGTAGCTTTTGTTGATGTTGGTTTTACAGAGACTGTAATACTACTCGTTATAGCCTGACCTGGAATAGTCACTAAAACTTTACTATCTTCAGAGGTAACACTCCCTCCTTCTGTGCCAATTACCTTTTCAGAAGGATCTGTAATAACGGGATCTTTTTTGTCATCACAGGCAATTAGCAACATAGAAGAAAAAACAAGTAATGTGTACAGAGTTCTTTTGAATACTTTCATAGGAAAATTGAGTTAACAGTATTGTTACATAAATAAGTAGCATTTATCTTATGCATTAAAAATTAAGGCATAAAACAAGATATAAATAATTTCAAATATAAATCAACTATTTAAAATCGTTTACAAACCTTTATATTTGTATAGTACAGAAAACATTTTATTTCGCATTCTATTCAAATCCTTTTTCTATTAATTTACTAACTTCCAGTAATCCCCAGAATTATACCCAAATTCAACATATATATCTGTATTTTCTTTCAAAATAACATCACTAACTATTTAGCCAAGCTTGTGTAATTAACACACAAGTCACACTAAAAAAAATGATACTCTCCAAATCATTATACTCCTTATAATTAGACCATTCTTTATATTGGTTAATCGAACGGAAAATTTGTTCATAAAAATCTGATTGAAGGCTGTTCAGGAACAAAAGCAGCATAGCAAGTCCGTTCATTATTTTCTGCTGGAGAATACACAGACCCAATCATACCAATAGAGGTGATTTCCAGAGCGTTTGTATAAAATGATCCATTAGTGAAATATTGGATGTATAAAATTTTTAACAATAGTTACTTCTCCAAATACGTTATCTATCAGTCAGCTTTCAACAAAAAATCCCCTCAATATACATTGAGAGGATTTTGACTTATATCACATCAGTACTTAAATAATTACGATCCGCAAGCTTCACAACCTTCTGGATTATCCAGTGAACAGGTCATATCTTTCATTTTTTGTTCGTAATCCATATCAATTTGTGGAGAAGCTACTTTAGGTGCTTGGGACTCCATTTTACGTACTTCATCTACCACAGTCTTTGCAGCTGTAGCCAATGCATGATCAGCTTCTGTTACTACAGGTTGTAAAGCAACTTCAGCTTGTTTTTGCAATGTAAACTGTACAGCATCAGCAGCAGCTTTGGTACGCAAGTAATACATACCTGTTTTCAGACCTTTTTTCCATGCATAGAAGTGCATAGAAGTCAGTTTACCAAAGTTAGGATCCTGAATATGCAGGTTCAGACTCTGACTCTGACAGATATATGCTCCACGATCAGCAGACATTTCGATGATTGCCTTTTGCTTGATCTCCCATACAGTTTTGTACAAGTCTTTGATATGCTGAGGAATATCAGCAATATGTTGGATTGAACCTTTACCTGCGATAATCGCATCACGCATTTGTGTATTCCACAATCCCAGACGTACCAGATCTTTCAACAAGTGTTTGTTTACAACTGCAAACTCTCCAGACAATACACGACGAGTGTAGATATTAGAAGTATATGGTTCAAAACATTCGTTATTACCCAGAATCTGAGATGTAGAAGCGGTTGGCATTGGAGCTAATAACAAAGAGTTTCTGGCTCCATGTTTCTTCACATCTGCACGCAATGCATTCCAGTCCCAACGGTTTGATTTTGGTGTAACATCCCACATATCAAACTGAAATATGCCTTTTGATAATGGAGAACCTTTGAAAGTTTCATAAGGTCCATGCTCTTTTGCCAGCTCCATAGAAGCTGTCATTGCAGCAAAGTAAATCGTTTCAAAGATATCTTCATTCAAGCCACGAGCCTCTTCTGATTCGAATGGCATACGTAGCATGATAAATGCATCAGCCAGACCTTGCACACCAATACCAATAGGACGGTGACGTTTGTTACTACGTTCAGCTTCAGGTACTGGGTAATAGTTAATATCAATAATCTTGTTCAGGTTACGTGTAATTACCTTTGTTACATCATATAACTTCTGGTGATTAAACTTACCATCTTCAATAAATTTAGGCAATGCAATAGATGCCAGGTTACATACAGCTACTTCATCTTTTGAAGTATACTCCATGATCTCTGTACACAAGTTTGAAGACTTGATAGTACCCAGGTTTTTCTGGTTAGACTTACGGTTCGCATGATCTTTATACAGAATATAAGGGGTACCTGTCTCAATCTGAGACTCAATAATCTCAAACCACAGATCCTGTGCTTTAATTGTCTTACGGCCACGACCTTCGCGTTCATATTTCTCATACAATGCTTCAAACTCATCGCCATAACAATCAGCCAGACCTGGACATTCATTTGGACACATCAGCGTCCAGGTACTGTTCTGCTCTACGCGTTTCATGAACAGGTCAGAAATCCACAAAGCATAGAACAAATCACGTGCACGTAATTCTTCTTTACCGTGGTTTTTCTTTAGTTGCAGAAACTCAAAGATATCTGCATGCCATGGTTCCAGATAGATCGCAAATGCCCCCTTACGTTTTCCACCACCCTGATCTACATAACGTGCGGTATCGTTAAATACTTTCAGCATTGGAATGATACCATTTGAGGTACCATTAGTTCCTTTGATATAGCTACCCGTAGCACGAACGTTATGGATAGACAAACCAATACCACCAGCAGACTGAGAGATCAATGCACACTGCTTTAATGTATCATAGATACCATCAATGCTATCATCCTGAGTTGTCAGCAGGAAGCAACTTGACAACTGTGGTTTTGGTGTACCTGCGTTGAATAATGTTGGTGTAGCATGTGTAAACCAACGTTCAGACAACAGGTTATATGTTTCAATAACTTTCTCAATATCATCTCCATGAATCCCTACAGACACACGCATCAACATGTGTTGAGGACGTTCAACAACCTTCCCATCAAGCTTCATCAGATAAGAACGCTCTAAGGTTTTGAAACCAAAGTAGTCATATCCAAAATCTCTATCATAGATAATACTGGAATCTAGCAGATCTGCATGTTTCTTAATAACATCAAATGTTTCCTTAGACAACAATCCGGCATTTTCACCTGTCTTAGGATCAACATAAGTATATAGTCGCTTCATTGTATTGAAAAACGACTTACTGGTAATTTTGTGCAGGTTGGAGATGGCAATACGCGCGGCCAGGATAGCATAATCTGGGTGCGTAGTGGTTAATGATGCAGCAGTTTCAGCAGCCAGATTATCCAGCTCAACAGTAGTTACACCGTCATAGATGCCGTCAATAACGCGACGTGCTACAGTAATGGGATTTACATAACTGGTCTCAAGTCCGTAGCAAAGTTTTTCAATACGCGCCGTTACTTTGTCAAATTTGACTGATTCACGTCGCCCGTCTCTTTTAATTACATACATAATTTAGAATAATTTGTGGTTGAAACGGTTTTAATGTTCCTGATTCAAAATGGAAAATCGTTCATTTTCAGTTATCTTATTTCTATTAAAAATAGAAATAAAGAGGTTGATAGTGGTTTGTTTTTCTGCCTTTCTACAAGGACAGTTTATGGGTTTGTTATGGAAATTGCCCGCACCAGAATACAATTGATCAACCAGAACTTCCAGGATCACAACTCCTGTAAATTATTCACATTGTCGCAAATATATCCTCACTCAGACAATATATTTTATAAAAAATAATACCCGGAATTCCGGATTTATAGAAAAGGTGCCCCGACGCATCGAGGCTCCGTATTGTTCATAGATGGCTGTAGCTGGGGGTATCCCCGCCTTCTCTCCCCAAAGAAGGCACTTATACTTCCTCTTTACAGAGGTTGGGGAGGCTCTTAAAAATCTTCGTCTAGTGTGAACTTGGCTCCGTCTTTTTCTCCTCCTGACAACACTCCAGCTTTCTGGTATTCTCCCACACGTTTCTCAAAGAAATTTGTTTTTCCTTGTAGAGAGATAGCGGTCATAAAATCGAATGGATTAGCCGTATTGTAATATGGTTCATACCCTAAACGAATCAGCCAGAAATCAGCTACGTACTCAATATACTGAGCCATCAACCGGGAGTTCATACCAATCAAATCTACTGGTAATGCTTCTGTAATAAACTCTTTTTCAATGGCTACAGCATCAGTAATGATTGCATAGATCTCCTCCTGTGGCAGTTTATTTACTACATATTGAGTATACAATAAACAAGCAAACTCACAATGCAAACCCTCATCACGCGAAATCAGTTCATTCGAAAATGATAATCCTGGCATCAAGCCCCGCTTTTTCAACCAGAAGATAGAACAAAACGATCCAGAAAAGAATATTCCTTCTACAGCGGCAAAAGCAATAAGGCGTTCTACAAAGTTCTCACTATTTATCCAACGTAATGCCCACTCTCCTTTTTTAGCCACACAAGGTACTGTCTCTAATGCATTGAAAAGCTTGTTTTTCTCTTTGGGATCTTTTACATACGTATCAATCAGCAAAGAGTAGGTTTCAGAATGGATATTTTCCATCATTACCTGAAATCCATAGAAACATTTAGCTTCAGGAAACTGTACTTCAGCCAGAAAGTTGACACCCAGATTTTCATTTACAATACCATCACTAGCAGCAAAGAACGCCAGTACGTGAGATATAAAATGCCGCTCTCCATCATTCAATTTTTCCCAGTCTACTAAATCTGGTGACAGATCTATTTCTTCTGCAGTCCAAAAACTTGCTTCAGCCTGCTTATACATTTGCCAGATGTCATTATGCTCAATCGGAAACAATACAAACCGATTTGGATCCTCTGCCAGTAATGGCTCAGGAGCAGTGCCTGAAGATTTACTCATATTTCTTTTCAATTAAAATTAACAGATCATTTTACTATGTCCTTTGGTATCTGATCAAACATCTGTCTAATCAGCAGCGGGCTCTGATTTTCTTGTAACAAACCTACAACATAATGTTCGCTAAACGAACTGAAATTATTTATTTGCAGGTTAATGGGTGGAAGTTTCGCTGTACACAAAGCTATTATTTTATCAGATCTTTTTTTCCACTCACACATAAATAATAGTCATTGACTCAGTTGTGAGGTTTGAGTATTACAAATGTAAAAGTGAGCCTAAAGAGATTACCCACAAAATATTGTGGATAACTTGTGGATAAATGTTAATAACTGTTAATATATTCATAATCAACAATATAACCAACAGCCATTTTAACAAAAACTTAACACCAATTATCATATACGGCAATATCTTAGCGATTACACCTCATTTCTTACACTGTAATATCTTTATCTTTTATTGCAGCTTTATTCAAACATTTTTTAATCCCTTTCATGTATAGGTTATACATATTTATACCTTACACGAGATAATCCAACCATCACTGAAAGAAATACAATTTATGTGCGTAATACAAAACATTTTATGTAACAAGATTTATTTATTTCTTTCCGAGCTCATATGCTATTCGGATAAGTTTTGTTTAAATAACAAGCTAGAGAAAAATGGAAACATCGGTTACAAGTAAAGTTGTACTATTTCATTTTCTCATTTTCCATTATTTGCCTTACTTTACTTATAACATTTATTTATACACTTTTGATTCTGAGCATTCTACCCATCCCTTAGCTAAATCATCCCATTGTTATATGTACAACTCAAGACTTTTTTTACTCTTTGTTGCTCTGTTATCCGGTAAAGCTTTTAGCCAGACTCCTACTCCTGAATGGCAAAATCCATCTGTTGTAAGTATCAATACAACCCCTCCACATGCCACACTTATCCCTTATGGAAGTGAAACACAAGCACAGGCGTTTGACAGATCGGCATCTCCTTATTATAAGTCACTGAATGGGATCTGGAAATTCAAGTGGGTTAAACACCCATCACTAGTTCCTTCGGATTTCTTTCTGCCATCTACAGGGGTAATCAACTGGGATAACTTAAAAGTGCCTTCCAATTGGCAGGTAGTAGCAGCTCAGGAAAATCGCCCTTATGATCATCCAATTTTCACCAATATCAAACATCCTTTTCCAGCAACACCTCCTCTTATTCAGACAGATACTAATGCCGTAGGTCTCTATCGAACTAATTTCGGGGTTCCGTCAAATTGGAATGGGCGTCGTATATTTCTGCATTTTGCGGGCGTTCAATCAGCCTGTTATGTATGGGTTAATGGTAAATCTGTAGGATATCATGAAGATAGTATGACACCAGCAGAATTTGACATTACAGAATTTGTTCAAAGTGGTGATAATACATTAGCAGTTCAGGTAATCAACTGGTCTGATGCCAGTTATTTGGAAGATCAGGATTTTTGGCGACTATCAGGAATCTTTCGTGATGTATATTTATTTTCTACTCCTCAGATACATATGCGTAATTTTTATGTTACTACAGATCTGGATGAACAATATAAAAATGCTACCCTTTATATACATACCCGTTTAAAAAATTATCAAAACCGTGAACTAAAATCACACAAAATAAAAGCTACCCTGTATGATGCACAAAACAAAGAAATCTGGACTGCAATCGTTCCATCATCTGAAAAGATATTAGCCAATCAGGAAGTACAACTTGAGTGGACAACTCATATAGAAAACCCTTATCTATGGTCAGCTGAAACACCTTATTTATATCTGCTAACACTACAACTTATAGATCCGGCAGACAGACCTCAGGAAGCACTAAGTAGCAAAGTCGGATTTCGAAGCATAGAACAAAAAAACGGACAATTATTGATAAATGGGAAAGCCATTAAACTGAAAGGAGTAAACCGACATGAATTTGACCCTAATACCGGACGGGTTATTAGCAGAGCCTTAATGGAAAGAGACATCCGGTTAATGAAACAATTCAATATAAATGCAGTTCGCACTTCCCACTATCCTAATGACCCTATCTGGTATGATCTATGTGATGCTTATGGACTATATGTTATTGACGAAGCCAATATAGAAAGCCACGAATTATGGAATAACTATAATTCACCAGCTCAAAAACCAGAATGGCGTAATGCATTTGTTGCCAGAGGTATTGCAATGGCAGAAAGAGATAAGAATCATCCGAGCATTATCCTTTGGTCGTTAGGAAATGAAACAGGTATGGGTGAAAACTTTAGCACTATGGCAGAAGAGATCCGCACTATAGATCCTACCCGTCCTATTCATTATGAAAGTCGCCAGCCTGAAGCGTACAGAGATCCTACTATGCTTCCCAGTTTTGATATAATTTCTACAATGTATCCATCTGTTGACTTTATGGTCAAAATGATGGAAGCAGATCCTTCCAGACCTGTTATTGTTTGCGAATATGCTCATGCTATGGGAAACAGTGTAGGCAATCTTCGTGACTACTGGAATGCGATAGAAAAGTATCCCCGGATGCAGGGGGCTTTTATTTGGGATTGGGTAGATCAGGGATTACGTATAAAGAAAAATGGTAAAGATTACCTGGATCATTTTAATTATATAGATGGAGCAAATGCAGGTGATGGGATAGTCAATGCCGATCGGACACCTCAACCTGAAATCAATGAAGTTAAAAAAGTATATCAGTATATAAAGATACTATCTAAAGATACTATCGAACCCACTCAGACTACTATTCGAATCAAGAACAACTACGATTTTCAGGATTTGTCTGCATTTAAGTTAATCTGGCAGGTACAGGAAAATGGCAATACCACTCAAACAGGGGAAATAGCCAATTTAACAGCCTTACCAGGACAGGAACAAGATATTACAATTCCATTTGCGAATCCTTCTATCAAACCTAAAACAGAATATTACTTAACAATTAGTTTTCGTTTAAAAAACAAGACAAGTTGGGCAGAGGCAGAACATGAAGTAGCCTGGCATCAATTACGACTAAATATTCCCCAAGGTAGTAGTACTGTAGTATCATTGACAAAAATGCAGCCTCTTACAGTCAATCAATATACAAGTCGTATAGAAGTAAAAGGAAGCGACTTCACGATAAACTTTGATAAATCTCTGGGTGTAATGGATATTGTCCGTTATAAAGAACGAAATATAATTACAAAAGGTCTTCAACCTAACTTCTGGCGAGTTCCTACAGATAATGATGAAGGAGGAAGAAATACTAGTTTTGCCTCCCGCTGGCGGGCAGCAGGCTTAGACAAGACATACTCTGTGCCAGAGAAAGCGGTAGTAGAACAACTCCAACCTCAGGTAGTTAAAGTTACAATGACCAATAAGGTTCAAACAAAAACTACTACATCCCCAAGTACAATTTTCCTGCAAACAACCACATACATTATTTATGGTAGTGGAGATATTCAGGTAGAAAATATATTTACACCACAAAGTACTCTTCCTCCTCTGGCACGTGTAGGTATGCAGATGCAAATACCCGGAAACTTCAATCAGATACAATGGTATGGACGAGGTCCGCATGAAAGTTATTGGGATAGAAAAGAAGGTGCACGTATTGGCACATATAATGGAAAAGTAATTGATCAGTTTTTTAACTACCTGATGGCACAAGAAAATGGGAATAAAACTGACGTACGTTGGGCAACAATAACTACCCCAGAAGGAATTGGTTTGTTAACAATGGGTGATCCTTTTCTTAATATTAATATAAGAGACTATACAGATGAAGCTCTTCTTCGGGCGAAAACTAGTCAGGAGTTGTCTCATGGATCAACAACTGTAATTAATCTTGATTATCAGCAGATGGGGCTGGGAGGTGATGATAGCTGGTCGCCTCGTGTACATCCTGACTATCAACTAATTTCCAAAACATATACATATCGCTTCCGTCTGCGACTTATTGATACTAGTCAGGTATCTGTTCAGGATATAGTTACTACTGCTCTACCTTCTATACGAAAATAAAATACAAGAAGCTAATTCATCATTCTCATACAAGAATAATGATGAATTAGCTAAAATTGACAATTTTCTTACACACTTGTTACTGTTTATTTCAGTTACTTTTTCTACCTGATTCTATATAAAACTCAAACTAGAATCAGACTATGCAAAAATTTACTCTTACAGGAATACTTCTTTTTCTTAGCTTGTCATCTACTGTATTTGGTCAATCTGCTCGTAGCTATTTGGTTACCAATGAAGGGGATACTATTTATACAGCGATTAAGTTCACACAACGTCTTTCAGATAATAATCGGGAGATGTTTGCATTTGTGAAAAACCGGAATGTCCGCTATACTCCAGGTGATATCAAAGCATTCTATAACGGCCTTCAGGAATTTGAAACACAATATCTTGGTTCTACTCCTATATTTTTACTCAGACATACAGCTGGTTATGCTAATCTCTATTACTGTGACGAGGCAGTATTGGCTGATCTAATACAAAACTCTCCACGGTTAGGAGATGAAATAGGCTATTCACTGAAAGAAGCTCTTAGTTCTGCGGTCAATTCCGTAAAAACGCCTGATTACTTTGGAGGAAAGATTCCTGTGATTTCAGGAGAAGGAAAAGCACTAAAGATATTTGACCCACATATTTCCAAAC
The DNA here is from genome assembly GCF_030068545.1 of Xanthocytophaga flava. Classification (NCBI taxonomy): domain Bacteria; kingdom Pseudomonadati; phylum Bacteroidota; class Cytophagia; order Cytophagales; family Rhodocytophagaceae; genus Xanthocytophaga; species Xanthocytophaga flava. Next base: position 69,449 of record NZ_JASJOR010000028.1, read on the forward strand.
GGAAACAAGAACTTGCCACCTACTTTTATGATTTCCCAGGTACAGAATCTCTATTAAGTCATGAGAAAATCACTCCTGAAACATATGAGCAATTAATTATGGCCTATAATCAATGGAAGCCACAGGCAATGGCTCGAATTGCTGAACAAGAAAAAACAGCCAATGGATTTTAATTCCATATAATGATACTAAGGCCTATCGCTTTTAATAATACCTAAGATTTAACGATATGAGTTTATCTCATTCGTTAGTTGTGTTCACTCTGTCTCCAAAGCTCATAGTCTTCACTATGAGCTTTATTTATTAGTTATATCTAAAGATAAAGTACTATTTATCAACGCCTTACCAATGTACTTTATTTTTTATATGCATTCTCTTGATAATCACTCACAAATTTTATTACCTTAGCCTTCTATTTTTATAGAGTTTTTAACTCTAAAGCCAGCGTTAAAGAAAAACTACGCCAACCAAACTCATCTCATGCATGGCTATCATAACTCAAGAGTTACAACAGATTAGTTCCCGAATGGATAAGATGCGCAAACTTATTCAACAGTACCCACAACATGCAAGTACTTTATTCCGTGAACATCCTGAATTATGTAGTCAAATCAGGGAAATTGTTCATTTGCTAAGAGAACTTCAATCTGACACACAAGAAATTGAAGAAAACAAGCCTAAAACGCTTAGCTAACATCATCAACTAACTACAAGTCAGTATTAAAAAAGCAGAGCAGAATATACTGTTTCTGCTTTTTTATTGCACATAGGCATTTTTGCATTTTTTTATCTGGAAATAAATCCATATTTCGCGCAAATTTGCACATACTATACATTTTTCAACTGTGACCCATCTTTATTCTAAGAAAAATCTACGAAAGCTTTGCTTGCTGGCAGGGCTGTTTCTATCCTTTTATGCATCATATGCAGGAGAAATTATTATATCTGGTATTTATCAGGGTAAAAACATTTTTGTACAAAATCCGTTTTCTCCGGATAAGAAAAGTTACTGTGCAGACGAGGTATACGTAAACGACCAGAAAACTATTTCAAACATAAAGCTAGCTGCATTTGAGATAGATCTCTCCTTTCTGGAAATGAACACACCTGTCACTATTCGTATCACACACAAAGATGGTTGTGCTCCTCGGTTAATTAACCCACAGGTTATACGTCCAAGTGCAGGATTTCAGATTGATAGTGTAGAAGTATTGCATACTTCTATTCGCTGGAAAATCACAGACGAAACTCCCAAATTTGTTTACTACATAGAAAGTCTTCGCAATGGCAACTGGCTTGTGTTAGAAAAGCATAACGCTAATGGGCAAGGACAGGCGGTTTATTCAGTACCTGTTATGCACTCAAATGGAGATAATAAATATCGTGTAAAAGCTCAAAATACAGATACACACCAAACATTTTATAGCAGAACTATTACTTTCAATCCAGAGACAGCCCCTCCGCCCCCTCCAGTAGAAGAAGTGATAACATTTGCACCTGCCAATCCTACGGATCTGCTTACCTTGTCCAAAGAAACTGATTATGAAATAGTAGATTCACAGAAAAAGGTAATTTTAAAAGGAAAAGGACAAAAGATAAACATCAAAACATTAAAAGCTGGCGCATATGTATTGAAAACAGGAACACAGAATAATAAATTTGTTAAAAAATAATTCTGTCATATCCCTCCAATAAAAACATTAGCAATTCACATTTAATCTAAAGAAGAATAAATACTAAAAAGAAAGACGCATAATGTACATTATGCGTCTTTCTTTTTAGTGTCAACCTGATAAATAATTATTTTTCAAGAGGTGCAGTATTACCTTCCATGTCAGGAACAGTACCCGGTCCCTTATGTACAGGGACATTGGTTGTTTCTTCTTCATCACCTGCTTCATCCTTCTTTTTATTTCCATTCAGATATGCCTGATAAGTAGTGGGCTCATCGAATGGACGTTTACCTATCAGATTCTCAAGGTCTGACTGAAAAATAATTTCTCTCTTAAGCAATTCCTTTGCAAGAATCTCTAATTGCTCACGTTTTTCCAGCAGGAGATTTTTGGTATGTTGATAAGCTGTATCAATAATTTTACGAACCTCCTCATCAATAGTTTTTCCGGTTTCTTCAGAGTAAGGTTTGTTAAAATTATACTCAGACTGTTTAGAATCATAAAAAGATACATTTCCAATCTTTTCATTCATTCCGTACACAGTGACCATAGCATAAGACATTTTGGTAATATGTTCCAGATCACTTAGTGCTCCTGTCGAAACCTTTCCAAATATAATCTCTTCTGCAGCACGTCCTCCCAAAGTCATACACATTTCATCAAACAACTGCTCGTATGTATAAAGGAACTGTTCCCTCGGTAAATACTGGGCATACCCTAATGCAGCTACTCCTCGTGGCACAATACTTACCTTCACCAATGGGTTAGCATGCTCCAAAAACCAGGCAGCAACGGCATGGCCTGCTTCATGATAGGCAACAATCTTTTTCTCTTCAGGAGAAATTAATTTATTTTTCTTTTCAAGACCACCAATTACACGATCTACTGCATCCTGAAAATCCTGCATATCAACAGAAGATTTATTGCGGCGTGCAGCGATCAAAGCAGCTTCATTACACACATTGGCAATCTCTGCACCAGCAAAACCAGGAGTCTGAGCGGCTAGTTTTTTAGGGTCTACGTCACTTGAAAGTTTTAATGGTTTCAAGTGCACTTTAAAAATAGATTCCCTTCCATTCAAATCAGGTTTATCAATACTGATCATCCTATCAAAACGACCTGGACGCATTAAAGCAGAATCCAATACATCGGGACGGTTTGTTGCAGCCAAGATGATAACGCCTGAGTCTGTCGCAAATCCATCCATTTCTACCAGCAAAGAGTTCAGTGTGTTCTCACGCTCATCATTGGCACCAGGCATAGAACCCCGACCACGAGAACGGCCAATTGCATCAATCTCATCTATAAATATAATACAAGGGGCCTTTTCCTTTGCCTGTTTGAACAAATCTCTCACACGGGCTGCACCTACCCCTACAAACATTTCAACAAAGTCAGAACCGGATAATGAGAAGAAGGGAACATTAGCTTCTCCGGCAACAGCTTTTGCAAGCAAAGTTTTACCTGTACCAGGAGATCCGACTAAAAGAGCGCCTTTAGGGATTTTACCACCCAGATCTGTAAACTTCTTGGGATTCTTTAAAAACTCAACGATTTCTTTAATCTCTTCTTTCGCCTCATCCAGACCAGCCACATCATTGAAAGTAATTTTAACTTTGTTCTCAGCATCAAATAATGTTGCTCTGGAACGGCCAATATTGAAGATCTGCCCACCAGGACCTCCGGTAGCAACCCGACGCATAATCATCCAAAGCCCTACCATCATCAAAATAAACAATCCCCAGTATAATAATCCTCCTGTAATATCCGCACGGCGCTCTACTTTGTATTTAATCCCAGGGAACTCTTTCTGTAATTCCTCTTCAAATACCTTTGCATCAACCACATCAAACTGAAAGTGAGGTCCGGTAGTATAAGGGGTTAATAAACTAGGTTTTGGAATTCTGTCACGATATTTAATATTTTTTAAGGCTTCATCTTTAAGTGTAATCTCTACAGAGTTCTGCGTAGGAAGAATGGTAACAGCGTTTACATCACCTTCCTGAGCCATAGATTTGAACTCTTTTTTTGTAATTGTCCGAGGATCACTCCCACGATTAAAAAACGTGAAGAGTGCGAGCATCACCAGACCCACTACTACCCAAATCTGATAACCTGGCCGTTGAGGAGGTTTGGGAAGGAGTGGCTTCCGGATATTTCTGTCTTGATTTTCGTTCATTTTCCGTATAAAAAAGATTAATTGAAAAATACTATGTTGTGTAAATTCACTCTCAGAACAATCTTTATAGCAGAGAGTTTCGTGTCTGATCTACTAACACAGGTCAGGACTCAATCCTTGTTGACTGTGCATCGCCCCAAAGATCTTCCAATGCATAAAATGCCCGGCGATCCTTTTTAAAAACATGCGCTACCACATCTACATAATCAAGGAGAATCCATTCGCGGTTAGCTTTCCCTTCTTTATGCCAGGGATCTTCACCCAGATTCTTATAAATTTGCTCCTCAATAGAGTTGGTGATAGAATCGACCTGAGTATCTGAATTTCCTGAACAGATCACAAAATAGTCAGTTACAGCATTCTTTACCTGTCGCAGATCCAGCACAACAATATCCTCGGCCTTCTTTTCCTGCATTCCCTGAACAATCAAATGGCTTAATTGTTCAGAGCTCACACCTTTATTTTTTCGTTTTTTAATTAATTGCATTCGAATTTTTTAAAGTTAATAGATTAAAAAATTGAAAAGTAAACAGGTAATAAACATCCCATCTTTTAACTTTGCAACTTTTTAAGTGTCTTTATTAAAACAAAAGTAAACAATATTGTACAATAATCCACCCAAAACATTATTCGTTGGCCAAAAGCTCCTGTTTCTGCCAGAATGTCACTCTACCAATGACATTGCCGCAGACCTGATCAATACAGCCAGCACTCCGGAAGGAACTGTTGTGATTACCTCTCAACAAACCCGCGGACGAGGTCAGCGAGGAAACAACTGGCATACAGAACCAGGCAAAAACCTGACACTTTCCATTATTCTTAAGCCAACTTTTCTAACCGCCAATCAACAGTTTTTATTAAATATTGCAGTTTCGCTGGCTATACATGAATTTCTTTCAAAATACCTTCCTCAGAATCTCAGCATTAAATGGCCAAATGATATTTACTGGAAGTCTCAGAAAATGGGAGGCATTTTAATCGAAAATACTATTCAAGGTCTTTCTCTAACCCATTCAATTGTTGGTATAGGTCTCAATATCAACCAAAAATCATTTCCAGAACAACCACGAGCAATCTCACTGAAACTGGCCAGCCAGCCATTCATTAAGGAAGACGAATATGATCTGGAAATATTGTTATCCGAATTACTCATTGTGTTTGAAAAATTTTATCTTCTATTACGAAATGGCAAAACGGACAGTTTAAGAGCTTATTATCTCCGAAATTTATATGGATATGGAGAGAAACGCTTTTTCGTATCAGATGGAAATCGTTTTGAAGGCACCATTACAGGAGTAGATTCACAAGGTCGTCTGGTTATTGAAAAGGACAATAAACTTTGTTATTTCTTATTTAAAGAAATCGAATTTGTATTCTGATACACATGAAATATTTCAAAGAACTCTATCTATTTTCTAAAACGACGCTGCAATACAATACTCTGTAAAACAATACCATACTATAAAACAAAAAATCTATTCCAAGCTGGCTTATTGTTAAAAACACATATAAAAGTTTCCTTTTGGCGTAAGAATATTTACCTTTGCGCCTCAAAAGGTACTTATAGACAAAATCATCTCTACATTTTCATTATACACTAAAAAACTTTTGAACAATGGTTGAAACAGCTTACGTTCCATACAAAGTTAAAGATATTGCATTGGCAGAATGGGGCCGCAAAGAAATTAAATTAGCAGAAGCTGAAATGCCTGGTTTAATGTCGATTCGTGCTGAGTTTGGTCCATCTAAACCTCTTAAAGGTGCTCGTGTAGCAGGCTGTCTGCACATGACCATCCAAACTGCAGTACTGATTGAAACTCTGGTTGAACTAGGTGCTGAAGTAACCTGGTCTTCTTGTAATATCTTCTCAACACAAGATCATGCTGCTGCTGCTATTGCAGCTGCGGGTATCCAGGTGTATGCCTGGAAAGGACAAAATGCTGAAGAATTTGACTGGTGTATAGAACAGACATTATTCTTTGGAGAAGATCGTAAACCATTGAACATGATTCTGGATGATGGTGGAGATCTTACCAATATGGTTTTAGATAAATATCCTGAACTGATCAGTAATATTGGTGGTATTTCAGAAGAAACTACAACAGGTGTTTTACGTTTGTATGAGCGCATGAAAAAAGGAACACTTCCTGTACCTGCGATTAACGTAAATGACTCTGTAACAAAATCTAAATTTGATAACCTGTACGGCTGTAAAGAATCATGTGTGGATGCTATACGCAGAGGTACAGACTTAATGCTGGCAGGGAAAATTGCTGTTGTGGCAGGTTATGGTGATGTAGGTAAAGGATCAGCTCGTTCTCTTGCAGGAGCAGGTTGCCGTGTAATTGTGACAGAAATTGATCCAATCTGTGCTCTTCAGGCAGCAATGGAAGGTTACCAGGTAATGAAAATGGACAAAGCTGCTGAAATTGCAGATATCTTCGTTACAGCTACTGGTAATCACTCAATTATTACAGGTCAGCATTTCAAGAAAATGAAAGATAAGGCTGTAGTTTGTAACATTGGCCATTTTGATACAGAAATTGATATGGCATGGCTTAATGCAAATTATGGTAATACTAAAGAGATAATAAAGCCTCAGGTAGACAAATATACCATTGATGGAAAAGAAATCATTGTTCTGGCAGAAGGTCGTCTTGTAAACCTTGGGGTTGCAATGGGTCACCCATCGTTTGTAATGTCAATGTCATTTACTAACCAAACACTGGCGCAGCTAGAATTATGGCAAAATGGCAAAAACTACGAAAATCAAGTATATGTACTTCCTAAACATCTTGATGAAAAAGTGGCACGTTTGCATTTGGCTAAAGTAGGTGTTGAATTGGAAGAACTAACTACTGATCAAGCTGAATACATTGGAGTAGATGTTCAAGGTCCATTCAAAAAAGATCACTATCGTTATTAATAGATAATGTTTCTATACTAAAATGCAAAGAGTCATTGGATTCCCACTATCCAATGACTCTTTTTTTTATAAAGCAAAGATGAATAAATGGCAGGCAGTATGCTCTATCTTATACAAATAAATTATCAGAGAGGCAATTTTTAGTAGTAACTGATTTTCATAATCCACGTATAAGAACACAATTTGCTTTACATTTGATTTTCTTGAGAAAGCAGACCTCATACTGAACATATTACTGAATGCTACAAATAAATTAATATATTTGTATACCTAATAATACACAACACCATACTTATTAATAATTATTCGGATGAAATTCCAGATAGTACTATTAACAATCCTGATTGGTGCATTTACTTTTTTATCTTCCTGTAAAAAAGATGAAGAAACTCCAGAGTCTACTCGTACTGAACTCCTCACCAGTCATTCATGGAAAATAAGTCAGGTTCTGGCAAATGGTACACCTGTAGATGATAATGCAATTCAACTCATATTAGGAAGTGGGTCATCTCTTGCACAACTTACCCGATCCTCTATTTTGTTTAAGACTGACAGTACATATACGGCAACTGATCAGCAGACAGACTCCACATTTACGGATACCTGGTATTTTACTGATAATGAGACTAAGCTTAGATTAAAATCAAAATCTGACACGTTTGATTTTTCTATTGATGCACTCACAAAAGAGGAATTAAATCTTAGCACACGTTATACAGTATCAGGTGTAACCCCTACTATTGTCCTACAATTAGTACCATAAGTAAAATGTTTTTACATTCAGAAGTTTTCTTTTTACGATTTTTAGTATTAATAACAAAAGCTATTCAAGCAGTTGTCTAGTTATTATCCTTTGTTACATCCAATCCAGTATACTTCAGAGAATAAACTTATATTATGTTATTTCACGGCGCCTATATTTTACACGAAAATCCTCGCATTGTTAGTCTCTGGGATGATGTAGCCCTTCAGAAAATCACTTCTCAACAAAAAAAACATGACACCTATTTTCTGCTGCATCTGCCATGGAACCATGGTAATTTTCAAAAGATGTTGCGAAAAAAATTATTCTTTTCTCAATTAAGTGGGAAAGGATTTTTGCCTGTCATGTTTACTAATTCCAAAAAGGAAGAGTCCTATCGAAAATTATTTCGAATACCTGGTCTACAATGTTCTGCTTATATTTATACAGATGAGAAAGACTATGGTATATTGAGTGTTGACAAAAAGTATGATGCTGTCTATGCAGCTCAACTTATGCCTTTTAAACGTATTGAGTTAGCCAAAGAACTGAATAAGGTATTTGTTCTTACCTATACTCCCGGAGCAGGCAAAAGTGGGGAAAATGATTTGCCAAGTTTCTGTCCAGCTATGAAGCATGCAGATTACAATAAAACATGGGTAGACCACATTGGCAAAAACCGATTATTTAACCAATCACAGGTTGGTTTATGTTTGTCAAAAGAAGAAGGACCAATGCTGGCTAGTCTTGAATACATGCTTTCAGGGCTTCCGGTAGTAAGTACCGAAAGTGAAGGTGGACGGGATGAGTATTATGACAAGGAATATTGTCTTATAGTAAATGATAACCCTACCGCAATTCGCAAAGGTGTAGAAGAAATGGTAGCTCGTCAAATAGATCCCAATTATATTCGGGAAAAAACCATAGCCAAACTAAACCAGGATCGCCAACGATATGTTGAGTTTATCAGTGATTATGTACGTAAGAATAGTCATGTTATATTAGACCCGTCAGAACTAATACATCAGATTTTTGATAAACCTAAGAATAGCTTTATTCCGGTTGACAAACTATAAAACGAAAATAAATGGCCTTCTGTTAATGAGATAAAAATCAACCCATTAACAGAAGGTTTTATTTTTCCAGATGGCGTAATGCCATAGCTTTATAAATGGATAAATCTGGTACTGGAATATTCATTTCTTTAGCTTGTTCATCCCAATAACGCATTTGCAAATATAGGTAAAACCATTCTTCAGCCTCAAATGCGGCTGCTTCGCCGACACTCATACGCCCTCCCTGAAACTCCAGTGTTTTCTTACTAGCTTCTGAGAGATTATTATAATAATCCGGATTCTTGAATGTGAGATATCGTTTTGCTTGTACATGAGACTCAACCAATCGGGCTATCTTCTCTGAAAATCCTACCGCTCTCAAATAATCAGCTCCTAGCTTCTCATGATCAGTAACACCATACCCATCCATATGTCCTACAGTTTCATCAGCACACAAATGTCCAAAATCATGAAAGAAAGCTGCCAGAATAACTTCTTCATCGTAACCCTGTTGTTCAGCCAGTAAAGCTGCTTGAGTCATATGCTCAACCTGTGATACAGGCTCACCTATGTAATCGTCAGCACCATGTATTTCATATAATCGAAAAATTTCTTCAATTTTTTGCTTAGTGGTGGTTTCCATACCTATGCAGTTAGAATAATTTGATAAATAAATAAATAATGTATGGCCTGCTAACTTACAGATTCATGTAGTTTTGACTCAAACACGTATTCTGCCAGCCCCAATGATAGAGTCATTCCGGCACCACCCAATCCATTAACAATCCATACATTAGATTCTGCTTCTACTACCAGTTCAGTTCCTCCATTTGTGAGTTTAGGATAGATACCATGCCAGCGTTCCTTGATATGCAAATCAGGAAAGTGCGCAAACGTAGCCAGATAGTCTAATACCCACTGATCAATTTCAGATTTGTCAAATGGTTCTGGTGTAAGACCATATTCATGTGAATCACCTAAAGTCAATTCACCTTTTGCATTCTGAGAAACCAATACATGGATACCATACTTCTTATATGCAGGCATTGTTTGTGCAAAGCGTTCATTTAAATCAGCTAAAGAGGGACAATCCTTAAAAGCAGCATAATGAGTAAGTGTTAAACCCGCACACAGAGAAGCACCCATACTCCAACCATTACCTTGAGAACTGGTTCTCATCATCTGCAGTTTGCATTTTGTGATAGACGAAGAGGCAAATAGTTCAGGATACAATGTTTCAAAGTCAGCACCACTACATATCACTATTCGGTCTGCTTGCCACTTTTGGTTACCAGCTTCCAGGTAAGAACCATTTACGCCAGTAATGGCAGTACCAAAATGAAAATCAACCTCATATTTTTGGTGTAGAAAGTCAGGTAATGTAGCAATAACTTCACGTGGGTCTACAATCATTTCAGTCTCGCTCCATAAGGCACCTATCAAACCCTCCGCTTTTACAGCGGGACTCTTTTCCTGAATCTTTTTTGTATCAGTGATAAGTTCACAGGTATATCCATTACCACGATTCTGTTCCACAAATTCTTCCAAAACAGCCCATTCATCTTTGTGATATGCGACATGTAATGACCCATTGGGATTATACCAGAAACCAGCCTGTTTAGCCACGTCCAGATAGATCTCACGGCTTCTTAATGCACGTTCTAACAGTACTCCAGAAGGTTGTCCTATCGGCCATATCATCCCAAAATTACGAATAGATGCACCAATGGCTTTGCCATTACGTTCGAAAACACCAACCTTAAGACCTCGTCTGGCAGCGGTATAAGCCATAGCTAGTCCCACAATCCCTGCTCCAACTATGGCAATATCATATCTGCTTTGCGTACTGTTTGTAGGTGAATGAGTCATACTCTTTTATTTTTAGTTCTTCAGAAATTTTATTTAGGAGAAGGAGAAAATCTGCTGCAAGTCAGCAAGAGTATGAATCAGATGTGTATGAGGCTCTTGCTCCAACTCTTCAGTAGTATAAGCTCCAGTAGTTACACCAATTACCCATCCACAACCAGCAGAATTTCCCTGTTGCATGTCGGATGCAGTATCTCCTACTTTTGCCACTTGCTTGCTATCCTGTACATGAGTCAGTTCCATAGCTCTAAATATCATATCCGGAAAAGGTCTTCCATTTTCAACTTCATCACTAGTCACACTATTATCTATCAGATCCTTTGCTTTCCATAACAATCTTTCAAGAATAGCATTAGTGATCTGACGGTCAAAACCTGTATCTACCACCACTTTGACATTGTGCTTCTTTAATAAAGCAAACGTTTCGCTTGCACCTTCTTTTTCTTTTACATCCGGACTATTCTGATAATAGTCTGTCATATCTTCTACAAAACGTTGGTGAATCTGATCTATCAGTTCTTCTGTTATGAGTGCGGGGCTTGCATGGCGTTCCAGTAATTGCCGGATAGCAACAGGCTTAGGTAATCCCATCAGTTCATTGGCATCCGCAAACGGAATAGTCACCTGGTAATCTGCTAGCGCTTTTTGCAGGAAATGAGGCACTTTGTCTGCACCATCTACAGTGGTTCCTGCCAGATCAAATACAATCAATTGTGGTAACATAGGATAATAATAAATTAGTGTTTACCTAATGTTTTCAAATACTGAATTAATTCTTGAGGATGGTCGGTCTGCAAGCTTGTAATACCCATATCTATTGCTTTCTGCCATTGTGTAGGATTTTCATCAGGGTTTTGAATATCAGGCCAGACTTTGATATCCTGCTTTGTAAGAAAATCCACATTCTCTCTGGTATAAGACAATACAGATCCGTCCAGAATATCTACCGGATTCTTTACAATCCATTGTTTGAGTTCAGCATAACTAGTTATAGAATCTGGCATGCTAACCATTACAGGTACAGAAGGCATTGTTTTCTTCCAGTCCTGGACTTCTCCAGGCTCTGTATATACAATAACAGAACCCAGCATTTTGTATTTGTTTAGTAAACTCTTAACCTGTTCCGGCTTGACATCTTTGCAATCCAGATAAAGATTTATTTTCCCCCGAGCTTCTTTCAGAATCTCTTCAAACATAGGAGGAGTTTGATTGGTAGGGTCATTTTTCAGCTTTAATGCTTTAAACTGGGACAAAGTCATTTCTGCTATTTTGCCCTCCCCATTGGTAGTTCGGTTTACAGAGCCATCATGCATAATTACCAGATGCCCATCTTGGGTAGTTCGGATATCTACTTCAACATAATCAGCTCCAACCCGTATTGCGTCCTGTAAACTCTGAATAGAGTTTTCAGGTGCATTCACATGATTTCCGCGATGCGCAATAACAATAAATGGATAACGGGTAGAAGGAAATACAACAGATTTATGTTTGTCAGAAAAACCACTCCATCCAAAGATTGAAGTAGTTACCAGACATGCAATTAATACATTCCAAATAGTAATGACAGAACAAGTTATATGATAATATTTCATTCCTAAAAACTAATATGAGAGAATAGTATATGAGCATCTCTATATCAGATATAGAGATGCTCATGAGGAAAGTCAAAAAGAGGAAATTATTTTAATAACCACATATCAGTATTAATATCGTCTGTACCTCCAAACTGAGATTGTAATGCATTCTTTAGATTTTCTGTATTTGTAGATTCTTCTGATTGTGGATAGAGCCATCTTCTCGGAATCCGAGCACTGTTACCTGTCCCAACCCCTGTCAGGAAAGCAGGCACACCTGTACGCCTTTGATTATAAAATGCCTCAAATCCTGAGTTCTGAAAAAATGAAAGATATTTTTGTGTAAGAATCTGGGTTAATCCATCTGCATTATTGCCCTTATATTTTACTGAAGACTGATCCAAATAATCAGTTACTGAAGTTGTTACAGTTCCTAGTTGCTTCCTGTCCTGATCAGCTACCGTAATAGTTCCACCATCAGTAATGTCATAAAACTTCATAGAAGCTTTAATTCCTTTTACATAAGATTCCTCTGCATTCCCACTTATCCATCCTCTGTTGATAGCTTCTGCAATGTTAAAGCACATTTCCGAATATCCTACAATAATACCTGGCTCACCGGTATAGTTACTATAATATCTCAAGCGGTTGATAAAAGAATACTCGCCCTGGTTTGCTTTAGTAGACATATCCCCTAGATCTTCGCCTGAACTAGCTCCAACATATGCATCAAAACTGTCAAATTTAATTCCAGCATTTAGCTTAGCTTGTGCAGGAGCAGCAGCAATAAAGATACGAGGATCTTTTAATGATTTCAGCAAATCAAGATGCAGTTTGGACATGTTCTGACGAGTAGCATCATTTCCAAAATTACCAGGATTAGTAGGATATTTATTGTATGTAGCATCATAAGTAAACTGAAGATTATCACCCAAACCAGTCATTATCGGATACTGAGTTGGATTATTAATAATAGCAGCAAACTTTTGTTTGATGTTTAAATCAGCATCAGCTTCCTTCTTGCTTAGACTTATCAAAACCCGAAGAGTATAAGTATTCACAAGCTTTTGCCATTGTTTCAGTAGTGTTACCTTGTCTGTACCACCTGCAGCGTCATAATAAAAATCTCCAATCAGTGTCGTATTATTGGCAGCAATAAGTTCAGCCAGATCCGAATTAGCCTCATCCAGTAATTTCAAAGATTGTATGTATACAGATTTTTGCGTATCATATGTAGGATGAGTAAGTTCAAGTCCCTTCAATGCGTCAGTCATTGGTATATCTCCTACTCGTTGTGTCATATAAATGAAAAAGTAAGCCTTAAAGAATTTCGCTAATGCAGAATAGGGATTTACGTCACCAGCTCCTGCTGCCAACGCTTCTTCCTCCATCTTTACCACATTTTTTAAGGTTGTATAATTCCAGGAAGTAGAAGTCCAGGTATATTGGTTATTACCATAGTAATTATAGTTGATACAATAAAACTGATTCCAGCGATGTACATCTCCCCATGGTTGTTCAACACCTGTTGGAGAATAAAGATCTTTCAACACACCTTGCAATACCAGAGAGGCAGGTACAGAAGTTGGGTTATTAGGGTTCTTTTCTAATTCTTTGAAGTTCTGACATCCCCCCAGAAAAAACGTTCCGGAAAGAATAATGAATATAGATATATATGTCTTCATGGATGTGTATTTTTAAATTGATAGCAGAATAAAGTACAGAAGGCAATAGAATCTTAGATAGTTGCCTTCTATACAGAAAGATTATTTAGAAAACCACATTTAGGTTAAATCCGTAACGGCGCGTAGTAGGTGTCTGAAGGTTGGAAGAACTTTGGTTACCTGCATACTGATCTATGTCTACATCTTTCTCTTTTGCAAAATAAAGAAGGTTACGTCCTACAAAAGAGACATTTGCTTGTCTGATAAACGTTTTTGACAACCAGGAAGACGGGATAGTATATCCTACGACTACTTCTCTAAGTTTTCCAAATGTTTTGCTAATCAGGTTCCCTTCAGCTGTAGAGTAGTAACGGCTTATATAATCCTGTAAGAAGGTCTTAGTAGTATTAGGCGCATAGGCCAACTCATTATAGTTTGTCACCTTTCCCTCTGAATCGTAGTTAATAGCTGCACCATTAGAAACGACTACTCCCTGACCTACATAAGATTTTACATTTTGAACATCATTTGCTCTAGCAATGCCCATTTCACCTTCCACAGTAGCGATATGACGACCACCACGGAAAGTCTGGCGTTTCACATAGTCAACCATAACACCTCCTACACGACCATCAAACTGTAAGCTTAATGTGATTCCTTTGTAGTTGAACTTGTTATTAATAGACCAAACCCAGTCAGGATTTGAATACCCCAGAAACTGATTCCTAGTTGTTTGAATAGGTCGTCCACCGGCATCATTAATAATCTGGCCATCAGGAGTCCGCACGAATGCCTGATCATAATACTTATCTACACGATCTCCTACTTTAAAATAATTATATAAAACATCTAAACTTGGGTGAAATTCTTTATAAACCTCTTTATACGTTGACCAGTTAGCCAATACATCCCAAGTAAATCCGTTAGTAGATTTTATAGGAGTTCCTGTTACAGAAATTTCCAAACCTGTTTTACGTGTTTTAATAGCATTCACTAAAGCCTTTAAATATCCAGTACCTTCCGATATTGTCAGAGGAAATATCTGTGGTCCATTAAGAGTAGTATAATAGGTCAGATCTAACCCTAGTCGGTTTTGTAGAAAGCGTATATCAAAACCTGTTTCAAAAGAAGAATTTGAGGCACGTTTTAAATTAGGATTATTTATAACATCTGTATAGACAGCATAAGGTTGATTGTTGTAATACTTACCTAATGTATAAGTAGGAGAATTGATATAACTTGGCCCATCATAAGAGGATGAATAAGGTGCACCATATCCAATAGGATATCCTGCAGGCCCAATTGTAGAAGAAGTACCACCATCTTTCACATTTGCGTAAGATCCTCTTACTTTCAGAAAGGAGACAACAGAAGGCAAATGTACATAATCAGAAATCACAGTACTTGCTGCAACAGATGGATAGAAATAAGTATTATTCTGAGACGGTAATGTGGAAAGTTTATCTACACGACCCGTTGTGGAAAGATTAAGAAATCCTTTGTATGAAAGATCAAGTGAGTAGTAGCCGCCAATAACCTGCATCTTTGAATTAAAGTTATAGACCTGAACGGCATTACGGGAGTTACTAAAATTATATACACCAGGTGTATTAAGATAATCTGTTGTAGCATAGGTAGATGTATAATTAAATGTCCGAATGCTACCACCTGCAAAAACGGTCATGTTCAAACCAGGCAATACATCTTTCGCAAACTTTAACAATACATCTGTATTATTTTCAAACAGGTTTCTACGATCTTCCCGGTAATCCCCAAATCCTTGAGTTTTGTCATAAGAGATAGCAGAGAAAGGCATCTTTTCTGTTCTCAACACATTCCAGGTAGTTACCTGAGTGCGCAAAGTTGCTTCCAGATAATCACTCAGTTTGTAACGTAATGAAGTATACCCATATACATCATTTTTGTAATGTCCACGCAACCATTCTTTTACAACAAACCATGGGTTGTTATACCGCTGGTATTCGGCATAAATCTGACTAGTACCTTCTTTACCAGGTTGCCAGTATGATCCACCCTTATCCGGGTTGAAATCATCAATGTTCCAGTCTGCACCTCCCCATATAGTAATGTTATAGATTAAGCTATTAGGTCCATAATTTACATCCGGAATATTGGGAGTACTCTGTCGGTTGTAGTTAATACTTGATTCCAGACGAAGCTTAGGAGAGAAATTTATTCCATTTGCCATGTTGAAGTTGGTAATATTCAACTGGGTATTAGGAACAATCCCTTTCTGATAAGAATTAGAAACTGAAAACCGCAGATCATACTTGTCATTACTGGATGATATTGAGATATTGTTGGTAGACAATATCCCGGTTTGAATAAATCTATTCAGGTTATCTTTACCACGAGCTATAAAAGGTGTAGGCTGTCTGTCACTGGTAAATGCAACTCCATTCGGGAATGTAGTAGTATATGTTTTTCCAGGTGTAATAGGACTATCATATTGAGGCAACAATTGTCCATTCAGTGCAGGTCCCCAGATGTCATAATCTCCATCATTTTTTCCAGCACCTTTGCCATCACCAAACGCATACACTCCATGGTCTCCAGGACCATACATATTCTGTGTTTTAGGGATTGCATTAAATCCTCTATCAAACATAGTACTTGAATTAAACTCTATAGAAAATCCTCTTTTATCAGAAGAACCTCTTTTGGTAGTAATCAGAATGGCCCCATTCTTACCTCTAAAACCATAGAGAGCAGATGCGTTTGGCCCTTTCAAAACAGTATATGTTTCTATGTCATCAGGGCTTACATTCCAGGTATCTGAGTTTACAGGTACACCATCTACCACAAAAAGTACATCTTCATTTCCTCTAAGTACCAGTTGAGGGCGACCCAGCATTTCAGCAGAAGCACCAACAGTCAAACCTGCTACTTTACCTACCAATGAATTAATAGGATTAGGTTCACGTGCTTTAATTAAGTCAGCACCTTTTACTTCCTGTGTAGCATACCCAATAGTTTTCGCATCTTTTTTAATACCCAGGGCTGTCACAACTACTTCCTGCAATGCCTTAGTATCAACATCCATAGGTACATCTATAACAGCTCTATTACCTACAGCCACCTCTTGTGGCAAAAAACCTATAAAAGAAAATATCAGTATATCTTTCCCTTCTGGCACTTCTATGGAATATTTACCATCAGCCCCAGTAGTAGTGCCTTTTGTGGTACCTTTAACCACAACAGATACTCCAGGTAATCCAGATGCCTCCTCTACAGAAGTAACCTTTCCTGTAATAATTCGGGTTTGAGCATAGCTACTGAACGCAAGCAAGGAAAATACACAGAAAAGCGTAAATCTTACACACCTCTTTGGTAAATCAAATGTGTTGTGTAAATAATTTTTCATACATTTGGTCGTTTTTTAATGAATAGTGGTATTTGTTAAAAACAAAGAAAGCCCTGGATCACTTTTTAACTGAAAAGTGACCTGGTGTTCATGGGAAGATGGACAAACAAAGGCTTTTGCATTAACCGGGGTTGTTGCCGCAATCCCGGTTTTTTTATAGCCTTATGAAAATAGGGAGTCTTTTATTTTATCATAGTCTATTAGATAGAGAGAAGGTTGGTTTAGGTTTTGTATGGTTCAAAAGTATAAACTCTAAGTTTACTAATATACAACTTAATTTTAAATGATTGTTAAATTTTGCCCCTGATGGCAACTCAAGTTTAACTACATTAAACTATTCTCCATATTTGCATGATACAACAGACACCATTTCAGTGAGAATCTCAAATGCACCAGTACTCAAAATAATGGCATGAATAATCAAATCTTTATACGAATTGGAAAGAAAATTCGGGAGATACGAAACCAGCAACAAATCAAACTCCACGAACTAGCAGAAGAATCACAAATAAGTAAGGGCTTACTATCTCGTATTGAAAATGGACGCACTATTCCCTCTCTACCTGTACTTCTATCCATTGTCAGGTCATTAAAAATAAATCTGGATGTTTTTTTTGAAGGGCTTGACCTACCTGAACAACAAAAATATATTCTTCGTCGCAAATCAGAGTATACACCCTTTGAGAAAGAAGAAGGTTTCGGATTCCTTTATCATTCCATCCTAACCTCCAGCATTCCTTCTGTCACTATCGAGGCTGTTATTCTGGATCTTCAACCAGGTTCGCAAAGAGATCAGGTTATAACGGATGGATACGAATTTAAGTATCTGCTTAAAGGTGAAATAGAATATCACTTAGGTGATGAAGTGGTTGTAATGCAGGAAGGTGATTCTTTGTTTTTTAATGGTAAGATTCCACATGTACCTGTAAATCGTACAACTTCACCTGCATCAATTCTGGTTATATATCTTCTTTTGCCAACAGGTAGTAATGGAAATTAGGGTAACAACGACTATATTTACATAAAAGTAGATCTGAATTTTAAGTATTTGCCTATATGTGAGAATGGATCTCTTCAGATAGGACAATCAGTAGTCATACCCGAATGGATATAAAAGACCTGTTTTTAACCCCAGTATATCTGCTGTTTATCTATGCAGTCGCATTCATGATAAACAACCGAATCCGCAATAAAGTCATTCGCCCTTATTTTATTCCTGCACTCAATGTAAAGATTATAGGGGCCATAGCATTGGGACTTATTTATCAGTTTTATTATTATGGAGGTGATACATATAATTATTTTAAAGATAGTAAAGTTATATGGGAAGCGTTTCTGGATTCTCCATTCAAAGCTATCAGTATTATTTTCACTGATAGACAGTATGATCCCAGCATCTATGAGTATGTAAGACGTATTTATTTCTATGTTGACCCCAATTCCTATCATGTTGTTCGCCTTTCCGGCTTTTTTGGGCTATTTACATTTCATACCTATAGTCTGATTGCTATATTTTTTGCTATTACGTGCTTTTCTGGTATGTGGGCATTGTACAAAGTCTTTTATGACTTATATCCTCACTTACATAAAAAGTTAGCCTATGCTATATTCTTTATTCCATCCGTATTTTTCTGGGGATCAGGCCTTTTGAAGGATACCATTACATTGGGTGCATTGGGATGGATGTTTCATGCCTTTTATTTTGGTATTATCAAACGGCAATACATAGTAACCAACATTGTTGTTATGTTTCTAGCTATTCTGGTTGTACAAGGTATAAAGGTATATATTTTGCTTTGTTTTCTACCTGCAGCATTCTTTTGGATTTTTATGGAATATAGAGCGCGTATACGTTCAGGTCTTCTACGCTTTATAACTCTTCCCATTGTCATAGCCATCTCAATACCCATCAGTTATCGGGCTATTACAAAGATTACAGAAGAAAACACCCGTTATCAACTAGATAATATTACTGCTACAACTAAGACCACTGCAGAATGGCTACGTACTGTTGGAACTAGTCAGGGAGGTTCCGTTTACTCATTAGGCGAATTTGATGGAACATGGACAAACATGATTTCCAAAGCTCCAGTTGCAATTAACGTAAGTTTATACCGCCCTTATCTTTGGGAAGCTAAGAACCCTGTTATGCTTTTGTCTGCATTGGAAGCTACATTCTTTTTATTTCTCACTGTCCGTATCCTGATACAAATAAAGCTGAGTCGCTTATTTTCCATACTCACCTCTCAACCTATTCTTTTATTCTGTCTGATCTTTGCTATTACGTTCTCTTTTGCCGTTGGTGTAAGTAGTTACAACTTTGGAACATTGGTAAGATACAAAATTCCTATGATGCCATTCTTTCTTTCAGCTTTGTATATCATTCAAAGTCAGGCAATAAAAAAGAAAAAAAAGAAAATCTTCCAGAATTCATTTCAGAACAATACTCTAGAAAATCCTCTAGTATTGAAAAGTTAGGTTTTCTGAGTAAGTTTCCACTTTTGATAAAGACTTGTCAATGTATAGGCTGCGTATATAAGAAAAAATGGTTCAAGTGTAATAGTTCTGAAACGGTTTTGCACATATATTCCAACGGAAAATACAAGCATAGCAATAAATAAGCCTGCCATCCATATATGCTTTTTAAAATCCTGTCTGAATAAAGTAAACATTCCACTATAAGCCAGTAAATATATAGGGCAAGATAAAATAAACGAAAAGGCCCATGCCCCTATTGAATAATGTCTGAACGAAACACCGGGCATCAAAAAGAAAAATAGGTTGTACACTTTTATCTTCAAGAACTTCTGTGGATGTAGTATAATCCACCGCATACTTTCCTGTAAAAATAAAGACTGTTTCACCCGTTGTGGCAGAACTAAAATACTATCGTATTTGCTCCCATTAAAAAAACCCGCATCTTCATTTATATTTTTCATCTTCTGGTAGGCCTCACTTCCCACAGGAGGTACATCTACAATTGTAACATAGCCTGCATCTGAATTACCTAAATAATACTGATACCCCAACCCATTACTTGAAATAACATATATTTGATGAGATGTTATATTATAAACTCCGAAAGGTAAAGAGGCCAACAAACATATTCCTCCATATATCCCCCCATATATTATTTTTGTATGAATTGCGCTCTTCAGATTATAAAAAATGTATAGAATAATGAAAGGAGAGAATAGTAGTATATGGGACTTTGTCAGATAACATAGCGAAAATAATAATGCAGATACGATCAAATGCACTTTCTTTTGTGAATGTACAAAAACAATCAAATAATATATCGCAAATATAAGAAAACACTGGAAGACCATTTCCGTAGCAAATGTATGTACCCACCAAAATGTTAATGGGAATAGAGCGTAGAGATGAGTCGCTAGTAAACTGGTTAATTTATCAAAGTAGTATAGAGCAATTTTGTACAAAGCTACTCCAGACAAAGCAGAAAGAACCAATTGAAAAAATACCACACTTACATTCCAGAAAGATCCAAAAATCCACATATTAACAGCAATAAAGTAAGGATAGAAAGGAGCTGCAATAAAACGACCAATGTCAAAATCCAGATTTCCATCCAATACATTCATACCTAACTTAATAATCCATCCACTATCACCACTTAATTCATAATTATCAAACCTACTAAAAAATACGAAGGCTAATCTGACAAAGAAAAAAAGGAAAAAGATATAAATATTTACATAACGGCTATTGGCCAAAGCAGAAGCTCTTTTTTGTAGGATCATCAGTTTTGTGTTTGGAATAAGCATATAAAATTATTCTGATTACCTGTAACTGAATATATTTTATCAATTTTTTGTCTTGCGATAAATCCCATTGTGGTACGTAATTCAACATCATGGATTAATAACTTTATACAATCTATCCATTCCTGAGGTTCGGAACATAGAAAACCGTCAGTTCCATGTTGAATAATATCTGCGTTTACGCCAACAGGAGAAGCTAACGCAGGTATTCCTAAAGACATATATTGTAATGCCTTAAATCCACACTTACCACGGCTCCATTGATCATCACGTAACGGCATCACCCCTACATTCATTCTCAGCAGGTCATTAGCTTCCGTAGCTTTTGTCCAGGGGATATACTGCAATGACTTAAGGTTAAAGTCTGGTTTACGATCTGAGATAACAAGGAAAGTAAAGGAGTAATCTTCCTCTAGTTTCTTCAAAACTGGCAATAAAGACTCCAGGTATCCAATCGTAGAGTGAGTTCCTGTCCAGCCAATAACAAAACTGTCAGTATTCTGTTCTTTTAAGCGATTGTGCAGGTTCTTTGTATCAATGGTTGTAGGGTTAACAATGACACTTTTTTCCTCACTTTTATCAGCTTTTCTAGAACTTTTCGCAAAATCTGCTAGGTATTTATTGCCAGCGCTTATCTTCCATGCCCATTGACAAATACTTTTCGTTTTTTGGTGCCACTTTATCCCTGCTATGATGCTATTATTCTCAGAGGTATTGGGTAACCATATAGCATCGTCAAAGTCAAAAATAATGCGTTTGCGAAATACTTTTGCGATGATCCACTCAATAAATGGCGGGCCAACAGGAGTAGCTTCTCTATGAATAAAAACAAAGTCATATTTATGTACAGAGAACAATAAACCTATTCGACGTAAAAATCCCTTCCCAATTCCTTTTATCTTCTTCCAGGTATTACCTGGTTTATAGAGAATCTTCCAGGTTTCTTCATCCATAAAAGGAGCTAGCTGATACTGCAAACCATTTTCTGGTAAGAAATCCAGATACTGTTCAAACCGGAATCGTTGAGAAGCAGCGGTGCCTGATGGATAAGGAAATATAAAAAGAATGGAACGGATAGCTTTAGATTTCTTTTCAGACATTAGCAGTAGATAGTTTCTGATACACTTCCTCATATAAACCAATCCCTTTCTCCAGGTCAAAATAATCGAGAGCTGTCTGACGTAAAGATTCAGAAGAAATCTTACGAATCTCATCAAGCTGACTGATTACTCTATCATATTCGACCTCTGTGAAAGTTCTGACCAACTCTCCTGAAGAATAATTCTCCATTAGATAGTTAGCATCTCCTACATTGGCATTACAAATCACAGGAATCCCCATAGACAGGATCTCGCCCATCTTTGTTGGAGAAGATGCTTTTTTTGAGAAAGAGGGCTTAATAAAAAATAACGAGATATGGCTTTCTGCCAGTCGGATCGGCACTTCTTTTCGTTCTGCTTTCATAATACGAATGGTATCGCCTGAAATTCCATACTTTCGGGCATTAGTTCGAATCATTTCGGGATCATCCGGAGTAATAAATAGAAAATGAGCATGAGGATAGTAAACCAGAACCCGCTTGAAAAAATGCAGCATCTCATCAAGCATGTACCAAGTTCCCAATGAACCCAGATAGGAAATCGTTAATTCTTTAGACTCAGACAGATCGTTATTGCGTTGAAATAATTGCGTATCAACACAACAAGGTATCACCTGAATAGGGACAGTGCTAAAGCCAGGCCAGGAATGAATCTCCTGCTTCGCATTAAATGTAAGTGATATGGTATGGTCTGCAAGTTGCAGAAACTGTTTTTCTTTTTTCTTGAAGAATTGATAAACACTTTTAAAAAGCGGATTCTTCAGATTCCAGATTCCACCTTCTATTCGTTCGTCTGCCCAAAAACCACGCATGTCAAAGATAAAAGTAATCTGAAACTTCTTTTTCAGAAATGCACCTACCAAGGCTGTGATATAACTGCGACAATGTACTATCTGAAAGTGTTTTTTCTTATGCAACTCAACTGCCTTGCTTTGCATTTTCCTCACATCCCATAGCGTTGATACTACAGGGGGTTTTTTGGTATAGAAAATGGGTTGCCAATCAATATCTTTCCCAAATGGCTCAATAAGTCCCTTAATTATATCTTTTCTTTTTTCATAAGCCTCTGTCTTCTCTGTACTAATAATAGTAAACTGATAGCCACGTTTAGCAAGTCCCATGATATAAGGTAATACCTGCGACTGTCCCAAAGGATCAGTTAAGCCATCATAACTAAGATAAAGAACAGAGGTAGGTGTAGCAGGTGTTATAGTATGAATAGTATCTGAGGACATACAAAAGAAGAAATCATTTTAGAGGGACAAAGATATTCTTTTTACCATTCATCCCACCGGCCTCTGACTTATTAGAGCGCCTTGTACTGGTAATAAAAAAGCGCCAATATCAATTGGCGCTCTGGAAATTTAGCAGGTTTAGGTATTTTTCTCCAACCAACGGTGTAGAATAATAAGTGTCCACAACCGGTTATACACATATTTTTTTCCGGCAAAGAACTCTTTTTTCATCGTACTTACCATTTCCTTGTTGACATATCCATGCCGTTCTATTACGTCATTACTTAAATAAGTATCTATCAAATAACGTAGATCTGTCAGCAGCCAGTCATACAATGGAATGGAGAATCCTTGCTTGGGTCGATTGAATAACTCAGAAGGAAGATATTTATAGAGGATCTGCTTTAGGATATATTTTGTAGTGCCTCCATTATTTTTTAATTCAGGTGAGATATTTAAAGCCAGCTCAACTAATCTGTGATCCAGTAACGGCACACGAGCTTCAAGGCCATATTGCATACTAGCTCTATCCACCTTTGTAAGCAAATCGTCAGGCAGATACATTACCATATCAAACAGACTCTGTGTCTCGGATGCCGTTAACAGACGATTCTCTACAACAGGAGGCAAACTCGATTTGGAAAGAAATCCTTTCCCATTTACCCAAGGCTCTCCTACCAGTTTTTTCAGGTCCGGATAAGAGAAATACCCTTGTTCCTTACAAAAAATATGGCTGGATATATCATCTTCAGAAAAATATTCCAACAACTCTGCTGCTTTCTGGTATCGGGCTTCTTTTCCTACAGCTAATAGAGATGCCAGAGGTTTTCGCAAAAGTTTAAGCCAACCCTGTGATAAACGATCTGCCCACTGGTACATACCATACCCATGAAAAAGCTCATCTCCGCCTTCACCTGTTAATACTACACCCACATACTTACTTGCCATCTGAGAAACAAGCATAGTTGGAATAGCAGATGAATCAGCATAAGGTTCATCATAAATATCCAGCATTGTTTCTACCAGGTCTTTTGCATCCTGAACAGAAACAATAAACTCATGATGGTTTGTATGTAAATGCTCAGCTACTTCTCTTGCATAAGGGGCTTCGTTATGACGCGATTCTCTAAAGCCAATAGAAAATGTATTGATAGGATGTGAAAGCTGGTGAGCAGTAAGGGCAGCCACTGTACTGGAATCCACTCCACCGCTGAGAAATACCCCTGTCGGAACATCACTAATCAATTGATACTTAACCGAACTGAGTAATAATTCCTCTACACGCTCCATCGCCTGGCGCTCATCCGAAATAATTTCTTTACCAATATTCTCAGTTATCTTCCAGTATTTCTGTTCTTCCAATACATTATCGGAAATTTTTAGCCAGCTACCAGGAGATAGTTTGTAGATATTCTGATAAATGGTGTATGGGGCAGGAATAAAGCCACGATGTAAAAACTCAGCAATAGCGGGCTTATTCAGAGTTTTGGCTATGGGCAGAGTTAACAAAGATTTCAGTTCAGAGGCAAAAGCCAGTTTACTCCCATCCCAATAATAAAATAAAGGCTTAATACCTAGTCGATCCCGACATAACCACAGTTCTTTTTTATGTTTATCATACACGGCAAAGGCAAACATGCCATTGAAATAATTCACACAGTGTATGCCATCTTTTACAAAAGCTTCAAGAATGATCTCTGTATCAGAGGTTGTGTGTGGTGTAATACCATACTGATTGGCAACCTCTTTGTAATTATAGACTTCACCATTGTAAACAATAACGAATCGATCATTGTTACTGTAAAATGGTTGGTTTGCACCTTCAGATAAGTCAAGAATACTTAACCGGCGATGCCCTAAGCCACAAATTTCGTCTAAAAAGTGTCCTTCAGCATTGGGTCCCCGATGACGAATAGCTGCAGTCATCTCCCGCAAATCGTGTTCAGAGAAATCTTGTTGAGTCGAATAGAACCCTGTAATACCGCACATAGCTGTAAATAAATAGTTATCCTGATGTAGTACCTTTTTAGCGCATTATAGCTTGGGTTGACACTTATAAAGTACCGAAAAAGTAACCGTGATTTTAGTAATAATTGAGTCGATTACCTTACAAAGGTAAGGTTTTAAGAAATACCATCTATACCTTATCTGTCGCACTATATGTTAACCTGCATTTTAACGATTTAGTATATGGAAAACATATTTTCTCCCCGATCAGGAAAAAGTATAGTTTGTCAAATTTGTTACAATCTTTGCCAAGCTTATTTTATAAGCTTTTTCCATAAACATATAGGTCCTTAACCTCTTCTTTCTCTGCTACAATTACCTGAGCTCCCAATTGTATAATACCACCTTGAAGTATCTTTGCTGTTATACCACCATGCCCTCTCATAGCATTGTATCCTCCCGGCCCCAGCACCTCTTCCATTCGTGAGCATGGCTGACATAAGCCTGTCATTTCCAGAAGAACATCTCCTATATAAAATTGTTTATCTTTTAGTGCAAGTAAATTGAGACCTTTCACCACAATATTACGCCTAACCAAGGCAGGATCAAGTCTCTCCACAAAAAGGAATGAAGCAACAGTTGACAAATGTTCTTCCTGAATCAGTGTAACCTGACGGTTGCTGGTAGATCGCCCCTGGTAATGATCACCTACTAATCCTTTCCCAGCAATCGCTTCAACCTGATCTACTGCCTGAACAGGGACTCTTCTGTCCGGACGTAATCCTATCCATGTAATGATACCAGCTTTTGGAAAATGGCCCATTAATTGGCCTATAGCAGAATCTTTGGGAAGGTTCATTTATTGTAAAACCAGTTTCTAGTTAAATCATAAAGTTTCTTAGAACCTAATAAACTAAGTATGTCGGCTAAAGAAAACTGTACTATTCTGAAAATGTAAAAAAGTATCAAAAAGTTCTTTTTCAGCAACATATAAAATAAAAAGGGATTTACAAAAAATGCGCCTTCACTCCGATAGTATAGGAATGAAGGCGCATAATCAGAAAATAAATAGCATGTAGAAAAACTTCCACAATATCTTTGTTTGATAAATATTATTGAGGCACAGAATATTGATATCCTGTTTCTTCGGCTATCCGTTTGGCACGTTGCTGATACAATTCAGGAGAATTAGGGGCAAATGTTCCCAACCCATCTACGTATCGGTTGAACATACAGAAGGCGGCTGCAATCAGAACCGTATCATGAATTTCCAGATCAGTGGCACCTGCATTCTTTGCCTGTGAGATTTGTTCTTCTGTAACATATTTTCCTCCTTGCTGTACACTTTTGGCAATGGTCAGTAAAGCTTTCATTTTATCGGAGATAGGAGCTGACAGATAATCTGCTTTTACTTGTTGTACAATCTCCGAGTCCGGATAGTAGTATTGGGCCACAGCCCCATGAATACTCTGACAGAAAAAGCAATCGTTGAGATATGATACAAAAGTTGCGATCAACTCCCGCTCTCCTTTTGAGAGACCTTCATCAATACGTAACAACGCTTCTGCTAAAGCATTTAAAGGTTTCGCTGTATAAGGACGAAATGCCATAAGTCCGCGAATACCAGGTAATTCTTCAGGAAGTTGGATATGAGCCATAGGGATAAGTACGTTTACTATATATCAGACTGCGGCAGAAACTGGTTTAGGCATTACATACCCTATGGTACCCATACGTTCACCCATTTGAGCATAGGCGCTTATGTCGTCTTTTGCAGGAGCAATAGTTGCCAATCCATCTACATATCTGTTGAACATACAAAAAGTAGCAGCGATTAATACAGTATCATGAATATCCCGATCTGTCGCCCCAAAACTCCGGGCCAGTGCAACATCGTCCGTTGATACGGTACGGGCATCTTTCTGAACTCTTCCGGCAATGGTCAATAGGGATTTAAGCTTATCAGAAATAGGTGCATTCTGATAATCCTCCAATACCAGATCTACTGTCTGTTGTTCGTCTTTGTATAGGTAACGTGCTGCTGCAGCATGACTACAGGAACAAAAAACGCAAGCATTCAGAAAGGATACATAGGTGGCAATCAACTCCCGCTCGGCAGGACTTAATGGGGACTCACCTCTCAGTAAGATCTGAGCTAACTCATATAAAGGCTGGCCCGTGTCCGGACGAAATAAAACCAGGCTCCGAATACCGGGTACTCCTTCTGGTAAAGAAATGTGTGGCATGGTATGATCTGTTTAGAAGTTGTAAGAATAATCTATTGTCAATGGAAACGAATTATTTTAGTACTGTTCTGTCTTTGGGTGAAAGGTCTGCCAGCTATGCCAGAACTCCTGATAGGCATTTACAGGTGTGAGACCAGTAATTTTACTGTCATTACTAACCGATTGTCCACTAAGTAAAAATGACTGATCACCAGAAAATAAGGTATCGTTCTTCACAGTAAAGAGAGCCTCTGAAGTTGGGCGGGCAAAGGCTGTAAAGCTTTTGTTGTCGTTAGCCAGCACCAGCACTATAGGCCTATTGCCTACGGTTTCGTTGATAATACGTTCTTTCTTCAGACGATTCCAGTCAAAGGCTTTGCTATGTTTATCTATCTCAATCCCTACTACCCATGACTTATCTTTCCAGGAAAGACTGTCCGTCCGGGTCAGATCACCTTTGCTTTTGCCATCTTCATAGGTAAGTAACCCTTTGTACTTTTCTTCAGCGGCTACATCGGGTTGCATAATCAGACTTTTCGGATGGAGAGTTAGCCATTGGGACAAGGTCATCTGTTCTGAAAGCAGTTCTGTCAAAGCTTCTCCTTTCCGTTCACCCGTAATAGCCTCACCGGTAGCCTGCCTCCACCAGCTGCCGGTAGCAGCATCTTCAAACATGGCATTGAAGTGGTCCATTCCTACTAATCGGAAGGATTCAGGTTTACCATTCACAGCGGGATCAAAAATTCGGCCTGTACGACATACCGAGCAATACGTCACCATTATAGGCTTACCTCCTACCGTATCCAGTACCTGATGGTGATAGGCAATCAACTGAATGGGATAGGCTCTGGCTTCTCCATTCAGCACAATACCGGTTATCAGTTTTTCTGTTTTGACCTTATTCTCCTGGCTATTCAGCATTTGTAGCTTTTCTGGCTGATAAAACATATGATCAGCAGACATACGGAAATTGAAGAAGTAGATTATTCCCAGCAAAATAACCAAACCACCCACTACAACCCAACGTTGTTTCTGATACATTGGCCAAATGCTGACCAGTATGGCTAAACCGAATAAACTTCTGAAAACCCATCGCCACGAATAGAGAAAATAGGCAAAATCAATGCTTTCCATACGTTGACTACCGGGCATGGGCATAATAAAATAGACATTCAGTATTTCAAACAATAGAAATCCGGCTAATCCAAGATAAAAGAGCAGTTTCATAACAGATGGTAAGGTGTAACTAACTATAGAGAATACATTATTCAGGCGTCTTTTCGTTTGCTTCCCGATTGTAAAAAGCAACTATCCAGGCTATAATAAAGGTAGAAGAAAATAGCAGCAGGGCATTGTTGAATCCTCCTACTACAGATACCAGATTACCTACAAAAAACACAGCTGTAGCCGTGAAAAAACGTCCGATATTGAAGCAAAATCCAGTAGCAGTAGCCCGGATCGATGTTGGAAACAGTGCCGGTATATAACTGGAGAGCGTTCCCTGGCTAATTCCAAAGAATAGCGCAAGTACTGCTGTTTCTATATAGATTACAGGCGAAAACTGTTTGTTCATAAATAAAGCGATACAGGCCACAATACAGCCACTAAACGTAAAGAGTAATGTATAGCGGGTTCCCATGGCACGAATCAGGAAGCCAGACACAATCCCCCCTATGATCCCTCCCATTCCAAAAAGCATCATGACAGTACCTCTTTCCTTTTGTCCATCAGAGGTATTGGAAAGTAAGCTCTGTACCCAGGTAGGCACCCAGGAAAAAACGGCCCACAAGCCAATCAGCACGGAGCCAAAAATCAGCCCCCCTATCAGCAAATTTCTGCGGTACTCGGGCGAAAAGATCGTCTGCATCTCTACAGCTTTTGTTTTGCGGGCATCTTTCCATTGAGCTGGCTCAGACAAAACCACAGGTAACACTAAAGACAATGTTACAGGTAGTACACCCAACCAGAATGCATGTTTCCAATAAGGAATCTGGACGTTAAGAATACCTGCCAGGATGATACCAACAGGAAATGCCACGGCCAGAATGCCTAGTGCAATGGGACGAGTTTTCTCGTCCCATATTTCAGCTATGTATACAGTGCTGATTAGTAATACCCCTCCTACGCCTATACCTGCTATAAAACGACAGGCCAGTAAAATATGCCAGTCTGAGATAAATACAATGCATAGTGTAAACAGGCCATACAAACCCGTAGAAAAAGCCAGTGTTTTTAACCGACCTACTCTATCACTGACAATCCCCAGGGTTAACCCACCCAGCATCCAGCCATAGATAAAAGCAGAATTCAGGTAAGCTCCGATGCGTCCCATTTCTGCTTCTGATACACTTGTCTGCAACAATTCAGGAATAGCCACAGGCAGGTATACTGACAATAACGTAGAGACAGTACCTCCCAGAAGATAACAGACCAGACACAATCCAAAAGCCAGCGCATTGCGCAAGCTAACTGTTGACTGAGAAGAAGTAATCGTTTGCATAGGAAAAATGATTAGGCAACAATGAGTTTAATTCCATAATTTTTCATTCAAATGTCAGACTTAGATAATACAACCCTCCCACAGCAGGTGACCCATAGGCTTGCATTCTGTACTGATTGGTAAGGTTGCTGGCCCCTAACTTGAGCATGGTGCGTATAGTAGGAATACGATAGCTAACCTGTGCATCCAGCAAGCTATAAGATGAAATACGGCCTGGTGCTAACTCGGTGAAGGTGCTATACCAGTCAAAAGCAGATTGCCAGTGCCAGGCAATGCTAAAGCCTACTTTATCAAACAGATTGGCATTGCTTACAGTCAGGTTGGTTTTCCATTCAGGTGTATTGAAAGCAGGAATGTTATTGGGGTTAGCATCCAGCAGATTAAACTTGGACCAGGTAGAGTTGGCATTTACCCGATACCCTTTGGGAAGAAAATAGGTTAGCCCCAGTGAGGCACCCTGAGCTGTTACCCGGTCTGCGGCATTGGTATACAGCTGAAAGGCTTGTGTTTTCCGATTCAGAATATCCTGTGCAGCTGCCGAATTAATACTACCATCTCCTGCTAATACAGGGCTGTCGGGACGAATAACCACCTGGTTAATCAGGAAGTTGGTGTACCAGCTTTGATAGAAGTTCAGATCTATCATTACGTTTTTGCCAAGCAAACCTTTGTAACCAATTTCAAAAGACTGGAGTTGTTCGGGACGAATGTAAGGCACATTGGATTTTACCAGCTTTGATTTGTTGTTTTCAACAGCCTGTGAAAAAGAAACACCCTGTTGCATATCAGCCTGGAATCCGCTGGCAAAGGCACCTACAGAAGCCGCAGTAAAGGAGTTTTCATAGGCATTCAATCCGGCACTATTGGCAGGAGCACCACCCAGAATAATGATAGGCCCAACATTCAGCTTAATAAACTGATCAGGAACCGTAGGGTTTCGGAATCCAGTCTGGTAAGAGGCTCTGAAGTTATGATTCTGAGTAGGCGAGAATACAGCGGAGGCACGGGGTGTAAAGTTGCCATCAAAGTTCTCATTCTTGTCATAGCGGCCAGAAGCAATAAGTTTTAATTTCTCATTGAATAAGGTTTTAGAGGCCTGTACAAACAACCCATACTCCTTCACCCGTACTTTATTTTCTTTATCATCAAATAAAGTACCATTGGTAAACATATCATAATAGCGGAAGTTACCACCTGCCTGTAACTGAACAACTTTAACCAGTGAACTTAAATCATACTGGGCATCTATATGATAGAGTTTACTTTTACTCAATACGCCTGCACCTGCCAGACCTGCGGTATGAATCAGGCGATCTTTTTGCTGATTAAAGTTTGTTGTTCCTGGTAAGAAACGTCCTTCATCAGCAAAATTTCGGGCAGCGGTATGATTGCCCGCCGTTACATTCTCAACACTCCCATTATAAGCAGCAGCATAACGGGTAAACCAGGTGGCATCTGCCTTATCCGGAGTCACTACATTTCCGTCCAGATCCTGCACCCAGCTTCGGTTAAGCTGCTGGGCCAGTGAACGGCTATTGTAAGAGTTGGTTGAGTTTTCAGCAGTAGAATATGCCCGAACAAAGA
Source organism: Xanthocytophaga flava (assembly GCF_030068545.1). Taxonomy (NCBI): domain Bacteria; kingdom Pseudomonadati; phylum Bacteroidota; class Cytophagia; order Cytophagales; family Rhodocytophagaceae; genus Xanthocytophaga; species Xanthocytophaga flava. The sequence goes on from NZ_JASJOR010000028.1 coordinate 100,885, forward strand.
AATTGGTTCCGCGGAGTTCTACTCTATGTTGCCATAAATGGAAGTCATTTAGTGCAAACCGGCTACTTCCTGTATAGTTGGTAGTTCCCTGACTATAATTAGCCTGATAAATAGCTTCCAGCTTGTCTGTAAAACGATAATGCACGGCACCATTTAGTTTCACACTATATACACCATAAGGTGATAAATCTTTTTCTTCATAGCCTGTGCGTGACACTCTGCCAATCCCCTGAAGTGTTTGTGCTACTTCATCTCCATAAATATTTAATGCATTCCGTCCTGGGTTGGAAGGACCACGTTGATTAACAGGAGTATTAGGATCAATATCAGTATAATTACTTCCATACCAGTCTGTTCCTGTCAAATAGGAAGCATTTACTTTAAAAGCCAGCTTTTCATTGATAACCTGAGCATAACGCAGGGCTGTTTCATTAAACAGTTTTGCACCTCCCCCAGCAGGATCAGACAAATGGTTTACGCCTACTTTGGTTTGTGCACTCAAACCTGTATACTGAAATGGATTTTTTGTACGGGTCATCAGTAGTCCATTAAAGGCCACCGGACCATACAAAGCAGAGGCTGCACCCGGGATTAGTTCGACACTCTCTACATCCAGATCAGAAGAGCCAAACAAATTCCCTACCGCAAATCCCAGACCGGGTGTCTGGTTGTCTACACCATCGATAAGTTGTAGAAAACGGCTATTACCTGTACCATTAAATCCTCTGGTATTGATTTGTTTGTAGGTAAGACTACTAGTCACCATATCTATAGACTTCACATTCAGCAACGCATCATAAAAGCTCACAGAAGGCGTCTGCTGGATCATACGAACGTCCATTTTTTCGATACTTACAGGCGAACGCAGAATGTTCTCTTCCACACGGGAAGCAGAAACTACTACTTGCTGTAACAGTTCATTGGCTACCACCAGACTCACCTGTATAGGTTGTCCACTGCTGGCTGTAATCTCCTGTTTGTCGTATCCAATCATTGAGATCACCAAAACAGGATTATCGGCCTTAGAGGTTATTTCGAATTCTCCGGAAGCATTGGTAACAACTCCTTTTGTAGTGCCTTTTACAGTAACAGACACACCTGCCAATGGCTTTTGCGTAGAAGCATCGGTGATAGTACCTGTTAAGGTTTGCGCAATAGAAAATGTAACACTACAGAGAAATAAAAGGCAAGCGTACAGTTGTTTCATAAATTGATTACGAGTTTAGGGGTAAATAAAGAAAGGGTAAGACAGTGGTATCCAATGGCACTACACCATTGGTCAATCAGGCATTACATGAAAATTATTTTTTCAGATGATCGTATCCTCCTGGCAAGCGGGTATAGCCATGATTCACAATCCGTTCTCCCAGACGTGTATAAAAAGCAGGGTCGGTAGGTGTAACACTGGCAAGGCCATCTACATACTTGTTGTACAGGCAAAACAGGGAAGCAATCAGTACCGTGTCATGGATCTCCAAATCAGTAGCTCCTTCCTTCTTGGCTCTGTCTACAGCTTCTGTAGTCACATTTTTGCCATTTTGCTGTACCAGTGCAGCGATTGCCAGCAATGCTTTCATTTTCTCTGAAACCGGGGCTGTTTCAAAATCCTGTTTTACAGCTTCACAGGTTTCCGCTTCATGTAACAGCAGGTCAGCTGCTGCTGTGTGAGCCGTAGTACAGAACCGGCATTGGTTGCGGTGTGATACCAGTGTAGCGATTAGCTCTCGTTCGCCTTGCGTAAGGGTAGAATCACCCCGAAGCAGTATCTGAGTAAGTACACGAATAGGAGCAGCAGAATCCTGACGATATTCAAGCAATCCGGTAATTCCAGGAAGATGTTCTTCCAGAGGTATATGTGGCATAGATAATCTTTTTAGTAAAGTGGTGTGGAAAGAATAGAAAGATGTCCTGTAGTGAAACAGGCATAGAAGGAAGGGCTGCGGATCTGGTAAACGGCGTGAATAATCGATACCTGGAGCACCAGGCAGCAATTAAAAATCTAAACAGCTTTGCGTAAACAAAGTGATAAGACTATCCATTGACTCAATAGAATCCAAAGCAGCAATCCAGTTCCAGTAAAAGAAGATTAACTATGTCTGGGAGGAGGTGAGGTTGTTTCCGGATACAAAGAGGAATACGAAAAATCCGGACAATATGAGTAGTCAGCCATAGCACTTACAGGCAAAAGGGAGAAAGGCTCTTCACCCAAAGGTAAATATTCCTGTAAAACCAGTTTGGCGATTTTATGATTTTTAGAAGTATGTGTATCTGTATAGTCAACCACATGTGTTTTGACATGTTTTGACAAGTCGTCCTGTACCTGTTCCTTTGCCTGATTATTGATACAATACAGATATAAGGTATCATTGTGAATGCGTCGCAGGGCTTTTTCGTAGATCTTATCCTGGTAGCGAAATTCTCCTTCTACAGGCTCCAGATCTCTGTCTATCTGGTGATAAAGTTCAATGGGAATCCGAAAGACAATCCAGTTTTCATTGTCTTTGCTATTTTCCATACTGCTATATACTCCCTGTCCTTTGCTTTCCAGTACCGTACGTAGGTGTAATCGTGCCTGTACCTGTGCATACTCATAATACAGGTAATACCCTATTGTATTATAGAGAAGTAAGCCCAAAAGGAGTATGGAGATAGGTCTTTTCAAGACAGTGCGACGGTATGTACGCCAAATATAGAAGTTATTTATACTTTATCAATAAAATAATGCATTATTTTATTGATAAACATGAGTAGTATCAGATTATGAATATAAGTTTGCTTGTTTGCAAAGTCGGTTTATAATCCAGAACATATCTCTTCTTATCGCCTTGTCACTTTTTTGCTTGCCTTTTCCTAAGTTGGTTTATAGTCTCTTACTTTTCTCTTCCACAGGCTTCTTCATTTTTTGCTTGCCCAAAAAGCAGGGCACCAAATGAGAATTTGGTGAGCCAGATTTGTGCGTGAGCAAAAAAGGGCAAAAAATTGCAAAGCTTCGCCCCACAGGCTAACGCTAGGCCCGCGGAATTTTTATCCTCACGCACCTACACTGCCACTCACGATTAAAGTAAACATTGCTCTCTTTGTAGCGTATTTCCTAAAAGATCTCTCCTTTTTTGTCCTCCTGAAAGGAACTCGTGGCAAGACCGGCGGCCTTTGTACTTGGAAAATATTTTCTTCTCTGGAAACAGAGATTACTGTATTTGTTACACGTGTCCCGACAAAGGGGAAGTTTCTATCAAAAGGACAGAAATAAATAAGAGTAAAATGCTCTTACATCAACAACCATAAGGCGGGGCGAAGGCCGCCGCCATCTTTGGGTGTTCCATAGACGCCATTGCCACGGACATAGACATAACCGTCTTTGGTAATACTTGCAGCTGTGCGACCGTAATAGCCTGGTGACCGAAGCCTCCACCAGTGAAAGTCGTTGCCATACTTTGCTTGTCGCTTGCTGTTGTTTTCGTCATCTATATACCATGTCTGACTGTCTTTATGCTGTAGCTTTGCTTTACTATCCCCGAAATATTCACAGACTTCTTCCAGACTTAGCAGAAATATACTATCGGTAGTATCTTCCCCTCCTTTTGATTTAAACCAGGGACTATCCGGATTTCTATTGGTAACAGTGAGGATATTTGCCTTTTCCTCCTGACTGAAGGTATTGTAAAAATCATTGTTAAGATAGTTTCTTACCGCACAGTCAGCCCAGGTGGTCTCTATAAATTGAGTGTGATACCAACGCAGCGCTACTATGTTTTCAGTAATAATCAGGGCTCTGTTGTCTTTAACGGCAAGTACTTGCCATGTATAATCGCCAAAGGGTAGTATATCGCCTTTTACCATTTCTTGTAGGAGTCTTAAATGGTTTAACGCCTGCAAAATAGTATTGTCTTGTTTTAAAATCTATTCATTAAGTTTCTTTTAAGTTATAACCGACAAATCTAGAGTAAGCAATGGGTATAAAAACAAAAAACCGAGGCAAATTGCCTCGGCTTTTGTAGTGGAGAAATATCAAAAGAGATATTCAAAAAGTATTTTAGATCAATTGTTATTTATAATCAGTGTTTTGAGGATCGAAGTTAGTCCAACCTGCAGTCCAATCCACAGTACCAAATGCACCTCTGAAAGTTTCTTTCGTAAAGAAAGCATTATCACCCTTTCCAGTCCAAACTGCATTTTGCAACAAAGGAGAACTACTGGCAGGTAGGAAGTTAGGCGTTCCTAAAGTGAAGTTCGCGGCATTTAGTGATAGTTCAGATAGTGTTGTAGCAACCAAATTGTTGTTACCTGTCATGTTGAATACTTTAGATGCCTGATCGTTGGTAACTTTTCCTTTACCAAGGAGTGCATTTGTTACATTAGCTAATACAATACCACGTAATTGAAGATTTCCACTTATTGCATTTGCATACGTACTAGTACCAACAGTTTGAACAGTTGTGTCAACATCGTTATTATCTAGTCTCAAGCCTTCTGGGTATCCTACAAGTACAGAGTTAAAAATACTAATAGAGGTATTTCTTCTTAAGTGCATAGCTGACTGATAAGGTCCGCTTCCTGGAGCTGGAGTTGCGGCAGAAGAAGGTGTTCCACTAGTTCCAAAAACACTTATATTCGCGAATACAGGGCTAGTAAGAGGTAACCCATTATTTTGATCTGTTGCAGGTGTACCAGAATTTCCAAAGTTATCAGATTCAAATCCATTAGAACCAGATTGGTCAGCTACATTTGGGTCTCTCAAAGATACACCATATTGTACTTTTCCTGAGAACCCAAAGTCTGTATCAAAATCATCATCAAAGCCTCTGTAAGCAACAAGATATTTGGCATTTACTGTTCCTCCAAACCATTCGTAAGAATCATCACCACTGTAAGAAACCTGAATGTGTTCCAGTGTTGTTCCAGAACCTACGCTATACAATGTCAAACCATTGACTTCACTATTCGCAGAAGCAGTAAGAGCAACACCTGCAAATTCTATTCTAACATACTTTAATGAACCTGAGTTATCATCAGCAACATTAAAAGCACCATATGTACCACGTAGTCCGCCTTCAAAAGTTTGAGTTGCCAAACGGTTGTGAGGAGCCTTGCCCATTAAAACCACCCCACCCCAATCACCATAACTTCTACTACCTTTAGCTTGATTAGATGTAAATACGATTGGATTTTGAGCAGTTCCTTCTGCGATAAGTTTAGCACCTTTTTCGATTACTAAGGCCCCTTTACTTTCTTTATCACCTTTAATAAGCGTACCTGGCTCTATTGTAAGTGTAACGCCATCTGTTACATACACAAATCCTTTCAAAAGATATATACTATCAGAAGACCATGTACGAGATGATTTAATTTCTCCAGAAACTTCAACTACAGAACGAGTAGAGATTGTGAAGTCTGAAGATGAAGATACAGTCTGGCCATTTACTGTTACTGATATTTTACCTGTAGTAGCATTAGATGGAACAATTGCAACAATTTGATTAGTAGTTGCAGACTTAATAGCAGCCTCCACAGTTCCAAACTTTACTACATTTTCTGAAGCAGTAGCACTGAATTTAGTACCAACTATCGTTACTTCTGTACCCGCTGTAGCAGTTTTAGGGGTGAAATCAACAATAGATAATACTTCGTTATCGTCATCATCATTTTTACAAGAAAATGCAATAAATGTTAAGGCAAACATAAATGCGAGAATTTTCAAATTTCTCATAGTTTCTGCGTTTTGGTGAAAAGTTTAATTTGTGGTTGATATTTAAAAGTTATAAGTAACGCCTAATGTAAGATAAGATCCCCGACGGAAGGTTCTTACAGGTTGCTTATCAGCAGCTGTAATCTTTGCATCTCTGTTATAATCTTGTTCAAGGCGAAATTTTTGATTAAGGATATCCTGAATACCCGCTTTAATCTCCCATTTCTGAGCAAAAGTCTTAATAAACGTGAGGTCAATAACGTTTCTTGGCATTTCATAAATGGTTCTGGTTAAGCTACTTCCAACTGCGTAAATTCTAGGGCCATATACGTTGTATAAAATATTTGCCTGTATTCCTGTAGCCTCATTGTTATAATACAATCCTGCATTTATAAGATAAGGAGACTGATTCATCATAGGACGTTTGGTATCTGTAATACCTCTTACATCATATGGTTCTGTTGTAATAGCTGAAGGAAGTTGTACATAGTCTCCTAAATCGATGCGACTAATAATGTAAGAAGCATTTGCTACTACTGTGAGTTTTTGTAAGAAGCTATTAGATGATAATTCGCTAAAGGATTTTCTTACTTCTGCCTCTAATCCATAACTATAAGCTGATTTTGCATTAATAAATGTGTAATCCAGGATAAGAGGAGTATTAGGTTCAGGTAAAAATGTTTCGATCGGATTTTTAAAGTGTTTATAGAATGCTCCAAATGATACCAGTTCACTAGGAGTTGGATAATATTCCCAACGAGCATCAACGTTTTGGATGCGGACTGTTTTCAGAGATTCGTTTCCTTGAACGTTTGCGTTATTGTTAAAGTCATAATATTGAAAAGGTGCTAACTCTCTAAGTTCTGGCCTGTTTATAGAAGAGAAGTATGCTAACCTTACCAATTGCTTATCATTCAAGTCATAAGTTAAGTTTAAAGACGGTAAGGCAACTACTACATTCTTATCTACTTTCAAATCTGTAGTACTTCCTGTAGTTGGACTAGGCTTACTCTTCATATACTGATTATTAGCTTCTACACGTACTCCTGCTGTAAGATTAAACTTCGTTGTAACAGGAAGTGTCGTCCCCACATATCCAGCAACTAAATCATTGGATGCTGTGTATTTGTCATTAGGCTGAGTGCCCTCAACAATTGTGAAATATGCATTGGAGGCTCCTGTAACATTGGCAGGGTTAAAAATAGTACCAATATCCTGTTTGCGGACAGCTTGATCTCCTCCTGTATATCCGAACCATCGAGAAGAGAAGTCTCTCATCTTTTTCTCTGCATATAAACCAAATCGCAATTTTGGACTATCTGAACCTTCTTCTACTTTAGAACCAAGTGTATATTCATTATTTATATTTATTGAATAAACTGATTCGGTGAGTTTAGAATTAAATCTTGCAGAATTAACCAAAAGACCATCTGTCTGAGCAGAAAACTCTTGTGGAGTTTCTCCTGGTTCTGGAATATTGCGAGTATATTTTAATCGTCTCCAGTCTGGTTCAGTACGTCTTGTATAGGAATAGCCTAATTGCCAGTTAAGCATCCAGCGCGGTGTAAAATTATGCTTACCAATCAACTGGCCAGAATAGATACTTCTACTTTCAAATCTTTCGGAATAACTTTTTATTTCTCTGTTGTCATCAACATCTTGCCCATTTCGGACAACAGTCTCAGAAAATCCTAACTGATTAAATAAGTTTTTAAATTCTAAGGTAAATTTCGGATTGAATCTAAAAGACCAGTTATGTAATAGACCTAACCTGGAGTTATAAACGAACTGATCATCTGTATAATTTACAGATCTACTCCCTGCAGTTGTTCCGTTTCTGTAAATCCCAAATTGATTTTCAGAATACTGATTTGTTGAGGTATAATTGATACTTGTTAAATTACCTATTTGAACAGAACCCGCGTCGAATCTACGGCCAAAGTTTAAACTTCCTCTGATATCCAGGGGAACATTTTTAGACTGAACATCCCATGTGTTAGGTAACTTATTTGCATACAGCGCTCTAGCTTCTGGACTTAAACTGTTAAATAGAGTTGGATTGGATGGAATACTGCTTGGAACTTGTCTATCTTTACCCTCAAAGCCTAAGAAATCCCATTTTCCATAATTTGTTCTTTGTACCTGTTGAAATGTCGTATTAGCTCTGTATCCCAAGGACAGCCCAACATTGGTAAAGTTTTCTTCTGGAGCTCTTTTGGTATAAATCTTAATTATTCCCCCAGCGAATTCACCAGGTAGTTCTGCTGCACCAGATTTATATATTAGAATCCTATCAATGATATTACTTGGAATCATGTCAAATGAGAAGGCTCTACTATCTATCTCAGTACTAGGTGCTATAATATCATTAATCATTACTGTATTATAGCGTTGGCTTAAGCCACGAATTAATATAAAACGATTATCGACAATCGATACTCCAGGAATACGTCTGGCAACCTGTGCAGCATCTCTATCCTGGGATTTGGTAATCTGCTGGGCAGATACACCCACGGCTACCTGTTGAATACTTTTAATTTCTGAAATAACCGCAACCTCTGTGTTGGTTGCTTTGGAAGCTGTTACGACTACCTCCTGTAATGTCTGTCCAGCGTCTTCATCCAGAGCTGTATTCAAAATGATTTGTTTTCCTGCTTCTACAGAAATTTCGATTTTCTTAGTTAGATAGGAAATGTAGGTGATTGTAAGAACTTGTTTCCCTACAGGGGCTTTGGAGATAAGGAAATTTCCTTCGGAGTCGGTTATCGAACCATTGGTGGTGCCTTGAATAGCTACGGCAGCACCGATTAGGGGTTCGTTTGTTTTAGAGTCTTTTACAGTTCCTTTTATACTGCCTGTTTGGGCTATAAGGACTGATATGGAAAATAATGAGATTACTAGCGAAGCTAGAAATGAGTTGGGATGTAACATTGGCGAATACTTTTTATGATATTTCTCTGGTAGATTTTTGATGCAGCAAAGGTAGATCTACAGAATTAGCCCATGTTTATTGAGAAGTTAAATAAACGTTATTAGAGGAGCGCCGAATGTTACCGATTTGTTACCGAATCACCAATTCGAAACATTTTGACATAATATGTATACATAAATACTATGTAAGGTTTTGAATTTAAACGGATTACCTATTTAAAACAGTGATGACAAGTTATTTTCATCTATGCAAAAGAGAAGTATAAATACTCACCACAAAGTATAAGTATCTCACACATAGCTGTCCTCTAGCCAGTTATAACAGACCACATATTTTTTGTGGGCGTCTCTATATGATTAAAGAGTCAATGAGCGGATTCGGGTGTGAGACGAGGTGATGGGTTAAAATAAGTAAAGGTGTAGTACAGAAGTCTTATCTTGTCTCCTATCTTTTGTAGAACAAAGATCCTGTAATAAAAAAGGAACAGCATTATTGTCCTCCGTTGTCTCCCTCGCTGTCCTTCTGAAAGAATCTTGTGACAAATAGAGCCATGTTTGGATTATGAGAGAATGTATTCCAGTAGGGGAAGGCTACCATTCTTGTCAAACCTGTCCCGACAATAGCGGGAAAATCATTACAGAAGGACAGAGAGGTAAGCTCCTTTTCAGGTGCACTAAAAAATCGCATCTAAAACGATCACTGCACTTAGTTTAATACAATATTGACTTTTTCTATCAATGCTGGTTCATTGACTTTTACATATCCTAGTATACTAGCAACAGCTTGCCTTTCCGGATTTGCTTCATTGATATTGTTTAAGACTTCTCTTAGTATAAATAATGATGGGGGATGATTCATTATCCTTATAAACAGAGTAGATGCCCATCCAGGAGCTTTTTCAAATAATTTTGGTGATACTTTTATAAGTTCTTTAATATAGGATTCATCATCAAAGCTTTCCAGTAAGTGAATTATCCCAAACATTAACTCACTAAATTCTGAATGATCATTAAAATGATCTACAAGTAAGGTAATACAACGTGTAGTTGCTATCTTTAAGTGGACATCAAGTTAAGATCAATTGCTATCTTTATTATATAGTTGAACTTAATCTGTAAGCAAGATGAGTAGCACACGAAAACTCTATGACAGAGCCTTTAAAGTAATG
>NZ_JASJOR010000029.1:0-110154 GCF_030068545.1 Xanthocytophaga flava
AATGCAAACGCGATTTGCGCTTCAGTAAACTATTGGATCAGAGATGATCCGTTTTTCATGGCGATTTTCTTTATGTGTAAACTAAGTAAAATCACCGATTTTTTCTACTTCCCTACGGTCCATTTTTGCGGGAGGAGGTCACGAGCATTTTTACCTATTGTGGAGGGTATGCCTTTAATTGTACCATATAGGAATTGAAACGTCTTATTATTTATTGAGGTTACTGTTACTGGTTTTGCCTTTAATTGTACCATATAGGAATTGAAACATGATTACGAACCAATACTTTCCAGATAGGTCCATGCCTTTAATTGTACCATATAGGAATTGAAACCATCAAAGCACTGAGTCGCCGGATCTGTCAAGTCTCCCTTTAATTGTACCATATAGGAATTGAAACAGAAAAAAGCCGAAGGTGGATCTGAAGGCGGGGAACCTTTAATTGTACCATATAGGAATTGAAAATTCTGAGGGAATGAAGCACCAACCATGAGCGCTATACCTTTAATTGTACCATATAGGAATTGAAATATAATTCTATCAGTTTTGAGTTTACTTTGCCCACTGCCTTTAATTGTACCATAGAGGAATTGAAATTTCAAACGGCTTCGGGCTTTCGGTCTTTCAAAGAGTATCTTAATTGTACCATAGAGGAATTGAAATGATAGATATTACCTCTGGCTACAGGCTGTAAGATGATCTTAATTGTACCATAGAGGAATTGAAATGGATAAGACTTGTTTTTTAAGATCGTTATAAACCTTCATCTTAATTGTACCATAGAGGAATTGAAATTTATCTGGAGATAATCTTTATTACACACATGGAGCTAATCTTAATTGTACCATAGAGGAATTGAAATAGCCTGGACAATGGCAATCGGAAATAAGCAGGACTTTATCTTAATTGTACCATAGAGGAATTGAAATTCACCAATGGGCTTAATATCCGTAAAATGCTGGATATCTTAATTGTACCATAGAGGAATTGAAATTGTTAAACTGAATGCTTGGTTGGCTTCTCTTTGGGAATCTTAATTGTACCATAGAAGAATTGAAATATTTCAGTTGTAATTAAAGGTAGATCGTCAATCTTGATCTTGTACCACTCAAACTACCCCACCTGTCCTTCTGAAAGAAACTCGTGGCAAGACCGGCGGCTTTTACCTTTGGAAATATTTCTTTTCTCAGAGTTCATACGCAACTCTATTTGTCACAAGATTCTTTCAGAAGGACAGGAAGAGAGTAAAATTTGCCTTTCAGAAGGACAAAAAAGAAATAAGAGGACAAAAAAGAAATATGAGGAAAAGAAATAACTTTTTTAAGTGAAAGCATTGAACGGAAACCCACACAAGAAACATTCTTTATTTCCAGAAAAGATATCGCATACAATAAGGAATTTTGCTTGCGGTGAATTCCGATCAATTTTATTGTTGCGATGAGTTCCAGTCAAAAAAGTTTTTGCCGTGAACTATGCGCAGCAGAGGAAGTGATCGGAGTTCCGATCCAATTTTGTTTTTGCGGTGAGTTATGCGCAAATAAAAAAATGATCGGAACTCCGGTCAAAACAAAAAGTGATTAGAGTCATAGGCAAGCTCTTTATTGATCAAGCCGACAACCTTGCCTTCAGCAAAAATTAGTTTGCCGTGAACTATGCGCAGATAGGAAGTATTGGCTATATATCAGTTGAGAATACCTATACTCGGTTTCTGAAAATAAAATAGCCTGCTGCAAGGCTTACTATTAATGCTCCTGCAATCATATAACTGCGATAAGGTGAGGATTGATTAGGTATAGTATCAGAGTTTAGTGAAGCTTCTTCCTTTGTGAGAGTATCTGCTACGGGTTGAGGTAAAACTGGAACAGGGTTATCAATGATGGCCTGTAGCTCCTTATCCGAAAGAGTATTGTGGGGTAATGGCGTATGTGACTTTACATGAATCTGCTTGAATTTGAGATACCTTTTGGCAAATAGTTCACTTCTGAATCCGTATTCATAAGCAGAATTATAGCTAAGTAGTGATTCTGTAATATCATCTGTAATGGCTTCAATATTGCCTAACTGAAATGACAGAAAGGCGACAATGGGTTCGGGAGCTTTTACGAATATTCTACGTTCATGCAACTGATACGTGATATGATTACGAAGCTCCTCAAGTTTTTTCAAGGGTAAGGAAGATTTAGGAATAGTATCATTGCCTAAGTCTGTTCCCAACATAAACTGGCTGTTAAGATTGGATAATCCTTTCAACTTTATCTCCAGTACTTTCAGATGTAACCACTCCGAACCGAAATGTGATTCCGGATTAAGTGTAATGCCTTTCTGTATCCAGTAATAAGCCGAATCATTTTTTCCCAGCAATTCATAGGCTGTACCTAGATTAGCGGCAGTAGCATACAGATTAGGTTGTATGTTTTCTATGGTAGAAAAGACATTTTTCGCTTCTTTGTATTGGCCCAGATATAGTAGTTTAACGCCATAGTCTGAATAGGCTCTTATATCATGGGTATCTCTCCAAAGCCTCTCTAGTTCTACTGCCTCTGCCTTAGCAAGCTCTTCAATTTGCTTAGGACTTAAAATTTTATAATCAATTGATTCAGTGCGTTTAATTTTTTTGCCATTTAACAAAACGTGACGTAGAACACGATATTCATTAGGGCATGCTTTTGTAGTAAAATAAACGCATAGTATAGAAACAAAGCATAAAAGTCTTTTTAGCATAAAGGAATGAGGTAGTGTATGCTATTTATTCCAAAGAACAGTAAATGTGTAGAAGTATGTATAAGTAGAATAGGCAGATGACCTGCAGGATTTGGTATGTGGTCTGAATTTACAAATAAAAATCCCCAATCAGATAGCTGACTGGGGTTCTGGTTTTTTGATTTACTTCTTTTTTGCAAATGATTTAACACCAGTTGGAGTGATCTTGCGGATATTGCCTTTGGCATCAAAGTTCAGACTGTCGATACATAGCTCCCGTAGTACATATTCTTTCTTTTGAGGAAAAATGCGGTGATAGAGAATATAGTCCTGTCCCTTTTCCCTAAAAACTGTATGATGTCCCGGACCATAGGTAGTGCTATCAGCAGAGGTAGCCAGGATGGGGCTTTTAGGGCCTTCTGTCCAGGGACCAAACGGCGTTTTGCTTGTTGAATAGCGAACCTTATAAGTAGCATCAATGGCTTTGCCATCCGAGTACATCAGATAATACAGACCCTTGCGTTTGATCATATGTGGCCCTTCAAAGTAGTGGGGAGGAGTAATATCTTTGGGTGTTCCGTCAAACGATATCATGTCGGGCTTTAGCTTAACTGCCAGACAATGCCCATTGACCCAGTTTAAACCAGATCCCCAGTACAGATAGGCCTTTCCATCTTCATCAATAAAACAATCCGAGTCGATAATATGAACGCCAGGAGTAGAGTTGCCTGCCAGCAGCGGGGTATTATCGGCTTTTGCATTTTTCCATGGCCCTAACGGACTGTTACTCACACCTGCCCATATTTCACTCCCTACCGATACATACATATAAAATTTGCCATTGGGTGCTTTCACTACAGAGGGAGCCCATACCTTACTTCCATTGGAGGTAGGACTGGTACATGCTTGTTTGGTAGGCCAGTTGATGTGTTTCTGCGTCCAGTTCACAAAGTCTGCAGACTCCCATACCGCCAGTTCGTCCCCTCCCCAGGGATCTATGGTTGCATAGATATAATAGTTGCCCTGATGTTTGATCATGCTGGGATCTGCAAAATATCCCTTGATAACCGGATTGGAAATAAAGTCTTTTTTAACCTGGCTCCAGGCATTGCCTGTTAGAAAAACAAATGCAAATAGAACACGAAATACAGTGCGGCTTACGATCATAAAGAATAGGTACTGAGTGAGAATTCTTCTTTGCCAGATACTAACTCTGTAAGAGGAAGAAGGATTCGGGAACTTGTGTTCGGATAGGTTTCGAATTGCCAGATTAAGATCGGTGATTTGAGATAGGGTCAGTTTCATAAATTTTACTAAGTTTGGGTTTTTAAAATTGTTACTCTATGGGTCGTATTTACTCTCTTGATTATTTGCGGGGCTTAGCCGCTTGTACTGTTATGTTTGGACATTACTATGCTTGGTACTATCACGAAATGGATTCCGAAAACTTCTTACAACGTCTGGTTACATATTCCGTTTGTATTTTTTACATCTTATCTGGTTTGACTCTGTACCTAGTCAATGCCCGGACATTTAAGCTCGACCTGGAATCATTCACTGCTTTTGCTATCAAGCGAGTAGTAAGAATATTTCCCCTTTTGTGGCTTTGTATTGCACTGACAATACTTTATTCAGGTTGGCCACATTGGAAAATCATACTACTAAACTTGACAGGTTTATTCGGTTTCACTCAATACTCAGGTGGTATTGCTATTGCCTCATGGAGTATCGGAATGGAAATGGTATTTTATTTCACATTCCCTGTTTTCTTCCTTCTGCTTTACTATAAGCAATACTTGTTATTTACCCTGCTTACCGCTCTTACCTTTGCTGTTGGTTACTACTATGCTTTCGTTCTAATAAGTCCGGATGCTGATATACATGTTCAATGGAATAAGTTTTACATCAAACCGCTAAACCATCTTTACTTATTTGCTGGTGGCATAGCATTAGGGTACTTTAAAAAGTATTTCTTTTATCCGAAACAAACACTACTCAATATCAGCATTGCGCTTTGCCTTGTTGCCTTTGCTATTTACCCCACTGAACCCAATCAAAGTGAACAAATTTGGGGATATAACAGGCTGTTCTTTGTTGTCTTATCCTTTGCGCTATGCTGGTGTTTTGCTGTATCACATTGGGAACTACCTAATCCGATTCACAAAACCTTACATTTTTTAGGTGAAAAGAGTTATTCTATTTACCTGCTTCATCCTATCGTATTTCACTTCTTTAAAATCAGCTACTTGGCAACTTCTTTAAAATATGGTTTAAGTATAGGCTGTACTTTGTTGCTTTCGTATTTAGTTTACAACATGATAGAAAAACCTGCAATGAATTGGGGTAAAGAAGTGTGTAGAAAACTGACTACTCCTTTACCTGCTTAATCAGGCAGGCGCTAAGGTTGTAATAGTTCCCGCTGAGCCTCTATATTTTAGCGCTCCACCTTCTTTCTACATATAAGAAACCACCCCTGAAGGATTTGAGGTAGGAGCCGTGCCGTTAGCGATAAACATATAAGCTCCCCCCGTGAACCCGTATTAAATCAGTCGTAAGGTTGTGCACAGAAACAACTATCTCTGTTGCAGCTAATGCCTGTGCGTCCTGACTGGCGCCTCCTACGTGCTTTGCGCCTCTTAACAACACTGCGGGTATTGTACCAGGTGAACTATTACCCAGATTGCCTGTCACCCCTGCGGCGGGCTCGTGCCTGCTACGTTTGTGTATCCTACCATACTTGCACCCCCTGAACTTGTTGAGCCATCCTTAAATATCGCCACTGCATTTGCCATCCATCCGGTATTTGAATTGGTAAAATTGGGAATAGTCAAGTCGTCTCGACGGATACGATAGCCTCTATTAATGCTGGAAGATGTAATCTCTATTAACCCAAATGCATATATTTTAACACGAGAAGTTGTGTTATTCTGCACATCTGCCAATAGTTCTGTGTCTGCCAGCGCCACAGGCCGGATGTGGCGCTGTGCTTCCTCACTCGAAACAAAATTCCTGCACTTGTAGGTGCATTAGATCCATGATAAGCAACGAAATCCAAAGGGATAGCACTGGTAGAACTGGTTGTAAATCCGTTTACCACTAGCCCTTCTGTTGTACTACTGCTACCTCCAATTCGTCCAACAGTACCAGATAGAAATGAAGGCTGAAATCCAATATCGGCTAATGATGGCATAGTGAGATTAGACTTACGAAAATCCCAGCTAGGTGTTCCAACTGCATTAGAATCATCTAAGGTTTGCAGGCCTGTGAAGTTATTACCTCCCGCTAATACTGCATAGCCTATAATTGTATCAACTTTCTGAAATCCCGCCTGCAAATCTTCTAACGTACTAAAATTACCATACAATTAACAACGCCCGTAGCTACTTCTTCTGTCCAGATGCGAACAAAAGAACATGGTTTATTAGGAATAGCATAAATGCCAGGATACCCTAATGCAAATTGAGCAAGCAGGTTGTTTTGTCCTGTTGTGATGGAAATAAGTTGTTTGCCAGGCAAGCGGACTAGCTATATAGTTAATGTTTCTAGAAGATACTTTTAACCATCCGTCCACACGATCCTGCCAGAATGCATATAAGATATTTCCATCTGCAATCAAATTACCCATGCTGTTAGTCAATGCCGAAGAAGAGCCAGTCTATCCTAAATTCGTCACAACAGGAGTAGGCCAAGTACTTTCAGGAGTAGTTGTGTTAATCATACACAATTCCCTGAAAAATACGCAAGACTTTCGGTACTGTCAAATAGGACTGGCGATAGGTAGTCTATATATGCGTAAAAGAAATAGGTTGCAGCACTCTATTTATTGACTAGCAGGGTAGCATTGAAAAGGTTATGTTTTTTTCTAAGAAAGTTGATTACTACTTCGTAGAGAGTAGTATATATGTTCAGACAAAATAATCAGGGTGAAGGTTTAACACTCTGAAACAGGCTTTGAATAACTTTATCTTTGTAATTCATTCTATGATAAAAACTTTACCCCGTGTTATTTTATTTCTATTACTTTCTATAGGACTTACTTCAGAAGTATGGGCACAACAATATACATTTAAACGAACAGTTGGAAAAACAGGTGCAAGTAGACCTTCTGATATTGCCATGGATATAAATGGGGCAATATATGTAGCTAGTGAAGATCGTTCCATTATGAAATTAGGTGCTGACAGTCGGTTCTTGTTTATGGTAGGCTCATTTGGATCTCGGGTTGATGTGTTTGGAGGTACTAACCATATTGCAACCGATGCCCAAGGTAATCTTTGGGTAGCTGATAGTTACAAAAGTGTAATTCAAAAGTTTGATTCCAAAGGAAGTTTATTATTTCAGTTTGGTTCTAAAGGAACTGGAAATGGACAGCTTTCCAATCCAACCGCAATATTCGCTGACATACAAGGAAATATATGGGTTACAGATGAATCCAACCGCTTACAAAAGTTTGATGCTACTGGCAAATTCTTATTAAAAACAGGATCTGGAGGCTCTGCAGATGGACAGTTTATGTCTGCCAGTGGTATTACAGTAGACACTCAAGGAAATGTATGGGTAGCAGATTCCTATGCTCACCGTATTCAAAAGTTTAATTCTAGTGGTAAATTTTTGCTAAAAGTAGGATCAGAGGGATCTGGAAATGGACAATTCAATCATCCCTGGAGTGTTGCTGTTGATAGTAAAGGAAATGTTTGGGTGCTGGACAATGGAAATGGACGTATTCAGAAATTTGACGGCAATGGTAAATTTTTGCTAACTTCAGGAGAAGTAGGTTCAAATGATGGGCAATTAGCTAATCCCAAAGGGATGATTATAGATAAGCAAGATAATATATGGGTAGCGGATTGTAGTAATAATCGTGTTCAACGATTTGGCACAGATGGCAAGTTTCTTTCAAAGTTTGCTTCTCCTGCTTCAGATAATGGCTCTTACAAATATCCGGCGGGGGTAACTGTTGATAATTCTGGCAATACTTGGGTAGTAGATGAGGGTAATCATCGTATTCAGAAATTTGATCCGGATGGCGACTTTCTTTCTACGTTTGGATCGTTAGGTATGGCTGATACTCAATTAAACTATCCTCAGGATTTAACTCTGGATCGTCAGGGAAATGTTTGGATTACAAACTCCGGCAATCAAAAAATAAAGAAGTTTGATGCTACTGGTAACTTTCTATTTGCTTTTGGAGAAAAAGGAACGGGTAATGGTCAATTTATTTCTCCTCAAGGCATTTGTATAGATCGCCAGGATAATATCTGGATATCTGATAGAAACAATCATTGTGTCCAGAAGTTTGATAAAAATGGAAATTTTCTGCTCAAGATTGGGAGTTCTCAGGGGTCAGCAGACGGCCAGTTTGATCAGCCTCAGGGAATAAATGTGGATAGTAAAGGAAATATTTGGGTTGTAGATAACAATAATAATCGACTCCAGAAGTTTTCGTCAGATGGTAAATTTTTACTAAAGCTTAATTCCAATGGCGCAGGTGATGGCCAACTGAATTATCCGTCTGATGTAGCTGTTGACAATGAGGATAACATCTGGATTACAGATGTACAAAATCGCCGCATTCAGAAGTTTGATCCTACAGGTAAATTCTTG
Source organism: Xanthocytophaga flava (assembly GCF_030068545.1). Lineage (NCBI taxonomy): Bacteria > Pseudomonadati > Bacteroidota > Cytophagia > Cytophagales > Rhodocytophagaceae > Xanthocytophaga > Xanthocytophaga flava. The sequence continues at coordinate 8,305 of NZ_JASJOR010000029.1, forward strand.
TCAAAAATAGATCTACTCTCAATATCCATGCAACCGTATGCTATTGCCATTGACAAAGAAGGAGATGTTTACTGGACTAATAGCACTCTGGGGGTGATGGTTTATAGCACGGATCAGGTAGCCTTTATCAATGGTACTATTTACTCAGATGCCAATCTGAATTGTAAGTTCGATGCCTCAGATAAGCCTCTTTCGGAAATAATAGTAAAAACAGAACCAGGTGATTACTTTGGCGTTACAGATAGTGAAGGTAATTATCGTATTGCTGTTCCGCTTGGAACCTATACTGTTAGTCAGATACTGAATACTGACAATATGTTATTACAGCCTGTTTGTCCGGCTAACAATATCTCTACTTCTGTGACACTTTCCAGCAAAGGAGAGCGTGTATCGAACATCAATTTTGGAAATACAGTCACGGCGATTCCTCACCTTACTATTGCAGTAAGCTCTGATCGCAGGCGTAGATGCTTTTCCAGCCAGACTGTTGTCACTTTCTCTAATACAGGCTATGCGGATGCTCAGGATGTGAAAGTGTATGTAAAAATGCCTGAAAATGTGATTCTGCAAACTGCTGACAAGCCATTTACAATAACTCCGGACTCTAGTTATGTGTTTTCTATAGGAACACTTGGTGCTAATCAAACAAGTACTATTCAAATCACTGATTCAGTAGCTTGTATAGCTGATATTACAGGTCTGACAGCTTGTACGAAAGTATGGATCACACCAGCCAATGACTATACATTATCTGAGAATTCTACCTGGGATAAGTCAGATATTATGCTGACAGGTAAATGCGTAGAGAACGGACGCGTGCAAATGGTAATTAAGAACATAGGGCAGGCAATGGCCGATAGTGCGGAGTTTCGTATATTGCTCAATGCCCAACTGGCGTTGCGTAAAAACTATAAACTAGAGGCAGGAGATAGCCTGGTACTACGGATTCCTGCCAATGGCAAAACTGTCCGTCTGGAAGCGAATCAACGCCCTGACCATCCACGCAAATCCCAAACCAACCTGACTATAGAAGGATGTAAATCTTCTATCAGTGATGTGGTCAGCAAGGGATTTGTTGATGCCTTACCACAAGATGATGCAGAACCCGAAGTAGCAGTTGAATGTTTACCAATTATTGACTCATTTGATCCCAATGACAAATTGGTAAGCCCTGTAGGAACACCTAATGACCATTATACACCGACAAATACGGAACTGAAATACACCATTCGCTTTCAGAATACAGGAACCGACTATGCCTACACAGTAACTGTCGTTGATACTCTTTCGGAGAGTTTGGATATTTCCACTCTACAGATGGGATCTTCTTCACATATGTATTCCTTGAAGGTTACAGGTAAGGGCCGTCCGGTATTGACCTGGACATTCAATACTATCAATCTACCTGATAGCACCCGTGATCAGGCTGGTAGTAATGGGTTTGTTCAGTTTACCATTAAACCCAAAGCCAACCTGGCAGAAAAAGCACAAATTGAAAACTTTGCTGATATCTTCTTCGATTACAATGATCCTGTTCGTACCAATACCACAGCCAATGTCCTATATGATGTACCACCAGTGATTACTCAACAAAATCAGTTGTCTGAGAATGGAGTCATATTCCTGCCTCCAACCATCAGCAGCTTTACTCCCGAAACTGCACAGATTGGTGAGCAGATCACGATTACCGGAACCAATTATCAGACCATACTGACTGACAATACGGTTATGATCAATGGGAAAAAGGCTACTGTGGTTTCTGCTACAGAAACACAACTGGTTGTAACTATACCTACAGGAGTAACAGCTGGCAAGGTAAGTGTGACTACTCTGGGTGGAACTGCCACCAGTGAAACAGAATTTGTCATGAAGCCTACAGCTACCGAACAGCCAGAATGGAGCCGGTCGATTGTTATTTCACCAAATCCATCAGATGGCAGGTTTACGATTGACTTTTCTCAAGCCTCCACTCGTATAGAAACCATTGACGTGTATAATAACCTGGGACAGAAAATATATACACAAGCTGTTTCGCAAAGTAGTTATAAGAAGGAACTGGATCTGTCAGGTAATGGTGCAGGGATTTATTTGGTTGTTTTCAAAACCGATAAAGGCAATGCCACTCGGAAAGTTATAGTGAAGTAAACAACTATCTGCTATCCTATATAGTATAGACATGATTCAACCCGAATATTGAGTAAAAGGATTTGACTTTGAAGCGGAATACATAGTAAAATAAATAAGCTACAAAGAGAGTTGTGATAACTTCAATCATGTGTGGTGGTGTAGGTGCGTTGGCAATCTTTTTCCCGCGAGGTTGGCCTTTGGCCTTGCGGGCGGAAGGATCGGGAAAAAGTGCCTTTTTTTGCTTACTTTTTTGGGCAAGCAAAAAAGTAAGGAGCCGCAAGAAGAGTGATGTAAAGGATTATAAACTAATGTAGAAAGAGAGATTCCTCAAAAGTTACCCCAAGCCTACACTATTTTCAAAAATATAGGCTTGAGTTTTATCAAATCCAAAATTCGGGATGACTCATGTTTTTTATGTTATAGAATTAATCATGTAGATGGATTTTTATGTTTCTCAGCTTAAATTTTTTTCCTCTATTACACTATTTATCTGAGTTTTGCGTTAAAAGTATAGTAACTACAACTCTTTGTAGCGTAATTGATAAGATTACCTGCTAGTGTTGTGCTATCTATACACACAGAGATCATCTTCATTTGTAAAATATGTGGATATACTTCTACAATTTGTAGAAAGTTTCTACATCCGCATGTACATATTTCATCAAAATCACTGTTCTTTAAGGTTAATTCTCCACTGAATACATAATTTAGTATTGGCATGTATTTTGGTAAGGTGCTGGTATTTGCCTCTTGATAACATACATTACAGACCTTTTTAGTATTGTCATTGTTTTTGAAATAATCATTACACTATATTGAGTAATGATTATTTTGCTATGTAGATAGAACTATTTACGCAGGTATCTAGTATTATTGGAAGCCTGTAGCAAAACAATTTCTATGGTACATCAAGGATAGTAATACAGGTAAAGCAAGAGAAGAAAAATTGTTTTTAAATAATCGGGAAGTTTTCCAAAAAAGCGAATTACCACTTACTAAATATATATACAATAGTATAGCTACTTAATCTATATACCACGTACCCAATGTATGAACTCTAGAAAAAAATCCACGAATGGAACTTCGCAGGCATCACCTGTAGCAGAGACGGCTGAAGTAGATATGTCGCTTCATACACCAGACGGAACGAACGGGCATGCAAAACCATTTGGTTCATCTGATGATGAACTGGATGCCAAAGCATTGCTTAGGGTACTCGCTGAAGTGAAGAATGGTAATTTCTCAGTCCGTATGCCTGTTGATCAGCTCGGACTTTCCGGAAAAATCTGTGATACATTAAATGATATTATAGCTCTCAATGAGAGCTTAGTCCTTGAGCTTACTACTGCCAGAAGCATTATTGGTAAGCAGGGAAAGCTCAATCACCGTGTAGAACTGCCACGTTATGCCAGAGGCTCATGGAGTTCCAGTGTGGATTCAATCAATAGCCTGATTTCCGATTTGGTGCATCCTACCATTGAGATAGCACACGTGATTGGTTCGGTAGCAAAAGGAAACTTGTCTCAGGAAATGCCTCTCCAGATTGGCGATCACGTATTGCAGGGAGAGTTTGCCCGTATTGCTACTGAGGTAAATGATATGGTGAAACAGCTGAATCTATTCTCCATGGAGGTAACGCGTGTAGCAAGAGAAGTAGGTTCAGAAGGTAAACTCGGTGGTCAGGCAACAGTAAAAGGAGTAGGTGGGGTTTGGAAAGATTTGACGGACTCGGTAAACCAGATGGCAGGTAATCTGACAGCCCAGGTACGAAATATTGCCGAGGTAACAACCGCCGTGGCGAAAGGTGACTTGTCGAAAAAGATTACGGTGGACGTTCAGGGAGAGATCCTTGAGCTGAAAAATACGATTAACACCATGGTGGATCAGCTTAACTCCTTCTCCTCAGAGGTAACTCGGGTAGCAAGGGAAGTAGGTACAGATGGTAAACTTGGTGGACAAGCAGAAGTACAAGGTGTGGCTGGAACCTGGAAAGACTTAACAGACTCGGTAAACCAGATGGCATCTAACCTGACTGGTCAGGTACGTAACATTGCAGAAGTAACCACAGCAGTGGCCCGAGGGGACTTGTCGCGTAAGATTACTGTGGACGTGAAAGGGGAGATCCTCGAATTGAAAAATACGATCAACACCATGGTGGATCAGTTGAACTCCTTCTCTGCTGAGGTAACGCGTGTGGCGAGAGAAGTAGGTTCAGAAGGAAAATTAGGTGGACAGGCAACGGTAAAAGGAGTAGGTGGGGTTTGGAAAGATTTGACCGAGTCTGTAAACCAGATGGCATCAAACCTGACAGCTCAGGTGCGTAACATTGCTGAGGTAACAACCGCCGTTGCAAATGGTGACTTATCGAAAAAGATTACGGTAGACGTTCAGGGAGAGATCCTTGAATTAAAGAATACGATTAACACCATGGTGGATCAGTTGAACTCGTTTGCATCTGAGGTAACGCGTGTGGCGCTGGAAGTAGGTACGGAAGGTAAACTAGGTGGTCAGGCGAAGGTACAAGGGGTTGGGGGAACCTGGAAAGATTTAACGGACTCAGTAAACCAGATGGGTTCAAACCTGACAGCTCAGGTTCGGAACATTGCTGAGGTAACAACCGCCGTGGCGAATGGAGACTTGTCCAAGAAGATTACGGTGGATGTTGCAGGGGAGATTTTGGAATTAAAGAAAACCATCAATACGATGGTGGATCAGCTCAACTCGTTTGCCTCAGAGGTAACACGTGTGGCGCTGGAAGTAGGTACGGAAGGTAAACTCGGTGGGCAAGCGAAAGTACAAGGTGTGGGTGGTACCTGGAAAGACTTAACTGAGTCTGTAAACCAGATGGGTTCAAACCTGACAGCCCAGGTACGGAACATTGCCGAGGTAACCACAGCGGTGGCACGAGGTGACTTGTCGCGTAAGATTACAGTGGACGTGAAAGGGGAAATCCTTGAGTTGAAGAATACGATTAACACCATGGTGGATCAGCTCAATTCCTTTGGTTCGGAAGTAACTCGTGTAGCGAGAGAAGTAGGTTCAGAAGGTAAATTAGGTGGTCAGGCAAACGTGCCAGGCGTGGGTGGTACCTGGAAAGATTTGACCGATTCGGTAAATAAAATGGCGTCAAACCTGACCGCTCAGGTGCGTAACATTGCTGAGGTAACAACCGCCGTGGCAAATGGTGACTTGTCGCGTAAGATTGAGGTGGATGTTCAGGGAGAGATCCTCGAATTGAAAAATACGATTAACACCATGGTGGAGCAGCTTCGGGCCTTTGCGTCTGAGGTGACTCGTGTGGCACGGGAAGTAGGTACGGAAGGTAAATTAGGTGGACAAGCGAACGTACCAGGTGTGGGTGGTACCTGGAAAGACTTAACCGACTCGGTAAACCAGATGGCAGGTAACCTGACCGCTCAGGTACGGAATATTGCCGATGTGGCGATTGCCGTGGCGAACGGGGATATGTCACGTAAGATTACAGTGGACGTGCGGGGAGAAATCCTTCAGCTGAAAGAAACGCTGAATACGATGGTGGATCAGCTTCGGGCGTTTGCATCCGAAGTAACACGTGTGGCACGGGAGGTAGGTACAGACGGTAAACTCGGTGGACAGGCATTCGTACCAGGGGTTGCCGGTACCTGGAAAGATTTGACCGACTCAGTAAACCAGATGACGGGTAACCTGACTTCACAGGTACGAAATATTGCCGAGGTGACAAAAGCGGTGGCATCGGGTGACTTGTCTAAAAAGGTAACTATCGACGTAAAAGGGGAAATCTTTGATTTGAAAAATACCATCAATACGATGGTGGATCAGTTGAACTCGTTTGCGTATGAGGTAACACGTGTGGCAAGGGAAGTAGGTACAGAAGGAAAGCTCGGTGGACAAGCAGAAGTACAGGGGGGTGCTGGAACGTGGAAAGATTTGACTGACTCGGTAAACATGATGGCGTCCAACCTGACAAACCAGGTACGGGGTATTGCAAAGGTTGTGACTGCTGTAGCAACAGGTAACCTGAAACAAAAGCTGTCCATTGTATCACGCGGTGAGGTAGCACAGTTGACAGATACCATCAACGAAATGATTGACACATTGGCGTTGTTTGCCGATCAGGTAACAACGGTGGCTCGTGAGGTAGGGGTTGAAGGACGATTGGGTGGACAGGCCAGTGTGCCGGGTGCATCAGGTATCTGGAAAAACCTGACGGAAAACGTAAACCAGCTGGCAGAAAACCTGACTACTCAGGTACGGGCGATTTCGGAAGTTGCTTCTGCGGTAACGAAAGGGGATCTGACTCAGATGATTCGGGTAGAGGCGAAAGGGGAAGTGGAAGAGTTGAAGGATACCATCAACCAGATGATTGCCAACTTGAAAGAAACTACCTTACGAAATCAGGAGCAGGACTGGCTGAAATCCAACCTGGCTAAGTTTACGCAAATGTTACAGGGTCAGAAGGATCTGAATACAGTAACACGACGGATTCTTTCTGAGCTGGCTCAGGTGGTAAATGCACAACAGGGTATGTTCTATATTCTGGAACAGGATGAAAACCTGCAGAATAAAAAACTGAAGCTATTCTCTTCCTATGCGTTTAAGAATGATCTGCATATCAGCAGGGAGTTTGCATTGGGAGAAGGGTTGGTCGGACAATGTGCCCTGGACAAAGAACGTATTCTATTGACCAATGTACCAAAAGATTATATCAAGATTGCTTCCGGTTTAGGAGACTCGTCACCTGTGAACCTGATTGTATTGCCTGTATTGTTTGAAAAAGAAATCAAGGCGGTAATTGAGCTGGCATCATTTGAAACCTTCAGTGAAATTCACCTGGACTTCCTGAGTCAGCTGACAGAAAGTATTGGTATCGTATTGAACACCATTGAAACCAATACCCGTACAGAAGAGCTGCTGGCACAGTCTCAATCACTGACCGATGAGTTGCGTCGTACCAACGAGGAGCTACAGGACAAAGCACACCTGCTGGTAAAACAGAAAGAAGAAGTGGAGGGCAAAAACAAGGAGGTAGAAGAAGCCCGCAAATCACTGGAAGAAAAAGCAGAACAGTTGCAGCTTACTTCCAAGTATAAGTCTGAGTTCCTTGCCAACATGTCGCATGAGTTGCGTACACCATTGAACTCTCTGCTTATCTTGGCTCAGCAGCTCTTTGAAAACAGAGAAGGTAATCTTACTGAAAAGCAGGTACGATATGCCAAAACCATTCACAGTTGCGGAGATGACCTGATTCAATTGATTAATGATATTCTGGATCTTTCTAAAATTGAATCTGGATATATCTCAACTGACTTTATCAAGGTTCGCTTCAATGAAATTACGTCATTCGTTGAAACAACGTTTAAACACATTTCTGAGAACAAGAACCTGCGCTTTAGCATTGAAATTGATGAAAAACTGCCGGATACACTGGAGACAGATATTCAGCGTTTGAATCAGATCCTGAAGAATCTCTTGTCCAACGCATTTAAGTTTACAGAAAAAGGAGAGGTCAGATTCCGGATCTACCATGCACAACGCAACTGGAAACCTGGTAATGTCAGTCTGGATAAGGCACCATTTACCGTTGCCTTTGAAATCAGAGATACAGGTATTGGTATTTCCAAAGACAAGCAGAATATTATCTTCGAAGCATTCCAGCAGGCAGAAGGATCTACCAGCCGTAAATATGGTGGAACAGGTCTGGGATTGTCCATTAGCCGGGGATTGGCTGAATTGCTGGGTGGGTCCATCGAATTGGAAAGCGAACCAGGTAGAGGAAGTACGTTTACCTTGTTCCTGCCTATTGACTACAATCCAAACCTGATCAAAAAAGAAAAACAAAGCAGCTTGACCGTCAGTGAATACAAGTTGTCAGAAAGCGATGAACTCGCTATCAAGTCTGTTCCAACGGTAAAAGTAACCGAAACAAAAGATCTGGAAGGATTGAATGAGATCATCAACGAAACCGGAGATGATCGAAACAATATTGTTCTGAACGACAAAGTAGTACTGGTGGTAGAGGACGATCTGCGTTTTGCCAAGATCATGATTGAGAAGGCACACGATATGGATCTGAAAGTAGTAGTGGCTACAGGATTTGGGGATGTATTTGATCTGGCTAATAAATACAATCCTATTGCAGTGACACTGGATGTAAAACTACCGGATGCCAGTGGCTGGAGAGTGTTGGATCTGTTTAAAAATGACATCAACTTCCGGCATATACCTGTCCATCTGATCTCTGGAGAAGAAAATCGGTTACTGGCTATGCAAAGAGGGGCTCGCAGTTTTCAGCAAAAGCCACTGAAAAATGAAGCCCTGACAATATTGTTCAAGGACATCCTGGATTTTCATAACCGGAACCCTAAGAAGCTTCTGATCGTAGAAGATAACGAACTGGATTCTTCTCAAATGGTAAAGATGCTGGATAATGGAGATCTGATAGATATTGAAATTGCTACCACTGGTGAAGAAGGACTGGAAAAGATCCGGAATAATATGTATGATTGCATCAGTGTAGATTTTATGCTGCCTGATATCAGTGGAATGGATTTTATTACAGAAGTAAACTCCATTAAAAAGAATCACATCACCCCTGTACTGATTTATTCAGCCAAAGACTTTTCTCCAAAAGAGAAGATACAGCTGAAGCAATACGCCAATCGGGTATTATTAAAAGATGTGAAGTCACTGGATCGGTTACTGGAAGAGGCTGTGCTGCATTTGCATCTGGATCATAAGGACTTGTTGCCTGAAAAACAAAAGATTATTGAGAACCTTCGTTCGAAAGAAGATATTCTGGCTGCTAAAAATGTATTGGTAGTAGATGATGATGTACGTAATCTGTTTGCACTAACTACAGCGTTTGAACGTTTTAATATCAATACTATTACTGCCGAAAGTGGTCAGGAAGCTATCAATATTCTGATGGAGAATAATAAGATTGATATTGTACTGATGGATATTATGATGCCTGAGATGGATGGGTATGAAACAACACAGAAAATCAGACGTGAACACAAAAATACCAATCTGCCTATCATTGCTGTAACAGCTAAGGCGATGAAGGGTGACCGTGAAAAATGTATTGAAGCGGGAGCCTCTGATTATATCACCAAACCTGTTAAAATTGATCAGCTTTTATCATTGATGAGAGTGTGGCTCTATAAATAAACGAGAATGCAACTTAGTCAAAAAGAAGATTTACCGGGTAAACGTGATATTAAGATACTGGTTGTTGATGACCGGGAAGATAATTTATTCTCGATTGAAACGATACTGGAACATGAAGGCTATACAATTGTCAAAGCCAATTCGGGTAGGGCTGCTCTGAAAATGTTGTTACAGCAACAGGATTTTACACTAATCCTGATGGATGTGCAGATGCCGGATATGAATGGGTTTGAAACTGCCAACATGATCTATGAACGTGAACGGCTGAGAAATATTCCGATCATTTTTATTACAGCCCATAACTACGAGTCTGAATATATCTTTAAAGGATATCAGCTAGGTGGAGTAGACTATATATCCAAACCAATCAATCCGGATTTATTACGGGTGAAGGTAAGTGTATTTACGGAGTTGTATCAGAAAACACATCAGCTTCTTGCTCAGGAAAAGAAGCTGATGTCTATCAATAAAAATCTGGAGAAAGAAGTTGAAGAACGCCGGTTAAACGAAGAGAAAATTCATTTGCTGAATCAGCAACTGGTTGAAAATAACACCAATCTTCGGCTAGCCAATGAAGAACTGAATCGGTTTGCGTATGTCGCTTCACACGACTTACAGGAACCGTTGCGTAAAATCAAACTTTTTAGCAATACACTGGCTATCAAGTTTAGAGAACGTATTGATCAGGATATGGAAGTATATCTGCAAAAGATTGTGAATGCCTCTGATCGTATGCAGACACTGATACGTGACTTACTGGAATTCTCAAGACAGATAGGTAAGGAAGAGGAGTTTACTACAATAGATCTCAATAAGATACTGGCAGAAGTACTCTTGGATATGGAATCGGAGATAGAAGCCAAGAAGGCAATTATCTCTGTCGGAGATTTGCCTGTTGCATCAGTTATCTCAAGCCAGATCTATCAGCTTTTTCAAAATCTGATAAGTAATGCCCTGAAATATAGTAAACATGACGCTGTGCCTCAGATTCAGATTTATGCCGAGTCTGCAACAAAAAATGGGTCTGGAAAACTGCACAGAATTTATGTGAAAGACAATGGAATTGGATTTGATGCTTCCTATGCAGAAGAAATATTTGTTGTATTTAAACGATTGCATAGCTATCACGAAGTAGAAGGAACAGGGGTAGGACTGGCTATCTGTAAGAAAATCGTAGAGTATCATAAAGGTACGATCCGGGCAGAAAGCATAATTGGGCATGGGTCTACTTTTATCATTGATCTTCCTGATGTAACAGTTTCTTTGCCTGCAAATCCGGTAAATACAATCCCTATTCATTTGCCTAAAGAAAATTAATGAGGTAACTCTCTAACATTCAGGCCTTCTTTTCGGAGAGGGCTTTTTTCATTATAATCCTCCATCAGACATACTATTATGTAAGCAGAAAAGTGAAAAATATTTAGATGCTTTTCATTTTAACATGAATAAGAAGATAATCTCTTGTTTTATGTTAATATAGGTGAAGGATATGCTAAAATTGAAAAAGTATACCTTACTTTTTTTGTCTAGTTTTGTTTATGATTGCTATGGAATATAGGAGCCGCATATTTCTATAATACTATTGTCTCTGTTCTTTTCATTATCAACTGTTTAACACACAACCTATCCAGATGCAACTGTTTTTACTCAGAATTAGTAGTTTTCTTATTTTACTATGCTTCCTGATTAGTCCACAGGTAAGGGCACAGGGAACAAACTCTTCGGCAGAAGTAGAGGCTTTAATCACTGTTTATAGAGAAGATCTGGGTAGTCTGAACCGAACCTATACCATTACCTGTTCACCGGAACGGGTATCCCGCTTACAACAATTCCATCAACAAACTTTACAAAAATTAGAAGCACTGGACTTTGATAAACTTAGTCAGAGTGGAAAAGTAGATTATATTATCTTTAAACGTGACCTGAAGCAGGAACTTGATGACCTGAAAACACTGGAAAAAGACCTGGTGACACTGCAGCCTGTATTTGCTTTCAGGGATAAAATACTGACCTTCGAAAAATCTCGTCATAAAGGAGAAGTTTTGAATCCCAAAGAAACGGCTAGTTTGATCAACAGCCTGAAAACAGATATTCAGAATACCCAGAAAGAAATTGAGAAGTCTGCCAAGCTGACCTCTCGTCTGAATCGAATGGCCTCTTCGCTGGCCGAAAATCTGCAGAGACGTTTTCAGGAGTCCTATCATTTTTATGAAGGATATGACCCTTTGTTTACCTGGTGGGTAAGTAAACCATTCACTGATGCAGATTCAGTACTCAGCAACTATGTCGGCTTTTTATCCAAGCGGTTATCAGCAGATAATCAGGCTAAGGATGATGGAAGTGGAATTATCGGCAATCCTATAGGCAGAGAGAAGCTGATAGAACAGCTACGTTTTGAAATGATTCCTTATACACCTGACGAGCTGGTAACGATAGCCAATCGGGAGTTTGCCTGGTGTGAAACCGAAATGAAGAAAGCATCCCGCGAGATGGGATTTGGTGATGACTGGAAAAAAGCACTGGAGAAAGTAAAGAATACCTATGTAGAGCCAGGAAAACAACCTGAATTGATTTATGCACTGGCAGTAGAGGCAATCGACTTTGTAGAGAAAAACCAATTAGTTACGGTTCCTGAACTGGCTAAGGAAACCTGGCATATGCGTATGATGTCTCCACAACGTCAGTTGGTAAGTCCGTTCTTTTTGGGAGGAGAAGACATTCTGATCTCTTATCCCACCAATACCATGACCCACGAGGCCAAACTGATGAGTATGCGGGGCAATAATCCGCATTTCTCCAGAGCTACAGTGCAACACGAACTGATTCCGGGACACCATTTGCAAGGCTTTATGAATGACCGGTATCGTCCGTATCGTTCTATGTTCTACACTCCATTTTGGATAGAAGGTTGGTCATTGTATTGGGAAATGTTACTGTGGGATAAGAAGTTTCCCCGCAATGCAGAAGATAGGGTAGGGATGCTGTTCTGGAGAATGCACCGTTGTGCCCGTATCATTTTCTCACTTAGCTATCATCTGGAAAAAATGACTCCTCAGCAATGCATTGATTTTCTGGTTGATCGTGTAGGGCATGAGAGAGCTAATGCGGAAGGAGAAGTGCGTCGTTCGTTTACAGGAGGCTATGGACCACTTTATCAGCTTGCCTATATGATTGGTGGATTACAATTCCGGGCATTGCACAAAGAACTGGTGGACTCTGGCAAGATGACTGATAAGGAGTTTCACGATGCCATTCTGAAAGAAAATACTTTACCGGTTGAGCTGGTACGAGCCATATTAACAAAGCAACCTTTAACTAAAAACTTCCAGACATCCTGGCGGTTTGATTAATCAAAATTATATTCCAACTCATACTACATTTCCTGGCAGATAGATCTGCTGAATCTTTAAACCTTAATCTTTATTATTTATGAGACCTGATTGGATTGGTGTTTACCCAGCTGTTACCACAAACTTTCATGCAGATGAATCACTGGATCTTGACACTTTCAATAAAAACATCGAAGCACAATTGAGTGCCGGTGTACATGGAATTATTATTTGTGGTTCATTGGGTGAAAACAGTACTCTTTCATTTGATGAAAAACAAACATTGCTAAAAAATACAGTAAAGGTAGTAGCAGGAAGAGTGCCTGTCGTAATCTGTGTAGCAGAAAGCATTACCCGTGAAGCTATCCGGTTTGTGCAGGAGTCAGAGAAAAATGGCGCTGACGGATTTATGTTACTACCTCCCATGCGTTACCCTTCGGATGATCGCGAAACTGTGCATTTCCTGAAAAAAGTAGCTGCTCATACAAGCCTGCCAATCATGTTGTACAACAACCCGCTTGCGTATAAGACCTTTATCTCGCTGGAAATGTTTGAAGAGCTGGCTTCTGAACCTAAGTTTGAAGCCATGAAGGAGTCAACAGGAGATGTTCGTTACATGACAGATATCATCAATAAGTTTGGTGATCGCTACAAGATTATGAGTGGTGTGGATGACCTTGCTCTGGAAAGCTTGCTGATGGGAGCACATGGTTGGGTAGCAGGTCTGGTAGATGCATTCCCAGCTGAAACCGTAGCTATCTATGAACTGGCAAAAACAGGACGTGTAGAAGAAGCCCGTGCTATCTACCGCTGGTTCTTCCCATTGTTGCACCTGGACGTTTCTACCAAATTCATCCAGAATATCAAACTGGCTGAAGTATATACAGGCATCGGAACAGAATACGTACGCGAACCTCGTTTACCGCTGGCAGGTGCAGAAAGAGCAAAGGTTGTCAAAATCATTGAAGACGCTCTGGCTACCCGCCCTGTATTACCAGCATTCCAAAAGACTAGCCTGGTAGCTGAATAAATAATTTGAAACTACCTGTTTCTGCTGACTCAGTTTTCCAGAAACAGGTAGTTCTCTTTTTGTCTCCCAAAAGGATCAAGCTCTTCTTTCGATCTTTTTTCAGGCCTTCCGAAAGGATTATTTCCTCTTTTGTTCTCCTGAAAGATTTCCTTATCTGTCCTTCTGAAAGAATCTCGTGACAAATAGAGCTGTGTTTGTTGTTTGAGTGAAAGAATATTCTCCAGTCGGAAAGGCCGCCGGTCTTGTCACGAGATCCTTACAGGAGGACAAAAAAGGGGAGACGAGGACAGGGAAGATAGTGTGTTCTTTTCCGGAGAGTAAAAGAAGATAAGGAAAGAGATGAAATTGCTTAAGTTGACTAAGTTGAACGGATTTTCAAATCAATACCTTGAGCTTACAATTGTGATAATAATTCTAAAACAAAAAAGATACGGAACAAGATAATAGTTTAGGGCTTGGGTTTCCCATATTTTATAAATTTGTCAGAGTCTTTTAATCGTATACAAATCCCAATCACCTGTGACAAAATTCATTTTCTTCATCAGCACACTACTTATTAGTTATTCTCTATTCGCTCAGGAAACTAACAAACCGTTTACACATGCAGACACACTTCGGGGCACCCTGACACCCGAACGCAGTTGTTATGATGTAACCTATTATCATCTGGATATAAAAGTTGATACAGCTGCTAAATCCATTGCCGGGAAAAACACGATTCAGTTCAAAGTAGTCACTGCTTTCAATAGAATGCAGGTAGATCTGTTTTCCAACCTGAACGTAGACAAGATTGTTTACGGAGGCAAAGAACTGAAATACAATCGTGATGGCAACGCAGTATTTATCGACTTTCCTCAAAAACTGCCTGCTAAGTCCGTACAATCAATCGATTTCTTCTATTCGGGAGTTCCTGTTGTTGCGGCACGTCCGCCTTGGTCGGGAGGATTTACCTGGGCGCACGATGAACAGGGAAAACCCTGGATCAATACTACCTGTCAGGAAATGGGAGCCAGTGTATGGTGGCCTAACAAAGACCATCAGACTGAAAAGCCCGATAGTATGCTGATTAGTATTGCCGTTCCCAGTAACCTGATGGATGTTTCCAACGGACAGTATCGGGGCAAAAAAGAGTTGGGTGATGGCTACACACGGTATGACTGGTTTGTCAGCTATCCTATCAATAATTATTGTGTAGCACTGAACATTGGGAACTATGTTCATTTTGATGATAAGTATGGCACAATGCCACTGGATTATTATGTGCTGCCTTACAATCTGGAAAAAGCAAAGAAACAGTTTGCACAGGTAAAACCTATGCTGGGTTGCTTTGAAAAATATTTTGGTGAATATCCTTTTAAGCGGGATGGATATAAAATAATAGAAACTACCCACTCGGGTATGGAGCATCAAAGTGCTGTTGGATATGGAAACTACTACGAAAACGGCTACCGTCGCCGTGATTGGACAGGTGTAGGTGTAAGCATGTGGTTTGACTTTATCATTATTCACGAAAGCGGCCATGAGTGGTTCGGCAACAGCATTACCTCCAAAGATATTGCCGACATGTGGCTGCACGAAGGTTTTACAACCTATGCAGAAGCCGTATATGTAGAGTGTTTGTTTGGATATGACAATGCACTGAAATATATCAATGGGTATCGTGGTAAAGTAGCCAATGATAAACCCATTCTGGGGCCTTATGGTGTCAATACTCCTGGTTCCAAGGACATGTATTTCAAAGGTGCTTTATTTCTGCACACGCTGCGTAATATCATAAATGACGATACCAAATGGTGGGCATTGATTAAGGATTATTACAATACGTTTAAGCATCAGATTATTGACAATAAACAAACCGTCGCCTTCTTTACTAAAAAGTCTGGCAAAGACCTGACACCCTTGTTTGAACAATACCTGAACTATAAAGACATTCCTGTGCTGGAACTACAGGTAAAAGGAGGGAAGCTGATGTATCGCTGGAAGGCTGATGTCAAGGCATTCAATATGCCTGTAAAGATTGCCCTGAAAGACAAAGCTCCTGCCTTTATCTATCCAACTAAAACCTGGAAAGAGATGAAACTTACAGAATCACTTACACAGGAAAACATCAAGGTCGCTACTGATCTGTTTTTTGTAAATGTAGGGTGGTTATAAGCTTTAGCTGAACTAGTATTTTGTTTGTATAGTAACAATAAATTCTATCCCATTGGCAAGTAAAACATTCTTCTGCATAGATGCCCATACCTGTGGCAATCCCGTTCGGTTGGTAGCTGGCGGTGGTCCTTTACTGAAAGGCAATAATATGAGTGAAAAGCGCCAGCATTTTCTACAGGAATTTGACTGGATACGCAAAGGGTTGATGTTCGAACCAAGAGGTCATGATATGATGTCAGGTAGCATATTGTATCCACCTCATGATCCGGAAAATGATATTGGTGTACTATTTATCGAAACCAGCGGATGTCTGCCTATGTGTGGACATGGCACCATTGGTACAGTAACTATTATGATAGAAGAAGGCCTGGTGATTCCGAAAGTACCTGGACAGTTAAGACTGGAGACACCTGCCGGACTGGTAAAAGTGACTTATACCCAGGAAGGTAAAAAAGTAAAATCTGTAAAACTAGTTAATGTACCATCCTATCTGGCTGCTGAAAACATACAGGTAGAATGTCCGGATTTAGGATTGATTACTGTAGATGTAGCGTATGGTGGCAATTTCTATGCAATTGTAGATGTACAACCCAACTTCAAAGGTCTGGAACAGTATACAGCAGCAGACCTGATTCGCTGGAGCCCTGTAGTTCGTGAGCGCATCAATGCTGCTCATACTTTTGTGCATCCGGAAAACCCAACCATCAAAGGCCTGAGCCACCTGCTGTGGACAGGAGCTACGATTAGTCCGGAGGCTACTGCCCGCAATGCCGTATTTTATGGTGACAAGGCTATTGATCGGTCACCTTGTGGTACAGGGACTTCTGCACGTATGGCACAATGGCATGCGAAAGGTAAGCTTAAAAAAGGTGATCGTTTTGTGCATGAAAGCATCATTGGAAGCCAGTTTATTGGAACTGTAGAAGATGAAGTAACACTGGGAGGACACAAGGCAATGATCCCTGGTATTGAAGGCTGGGCTAAAATCTATGGTCACAATACCATTACTATTGATCCCGAAGACGATCCGTATGCATACGGATTCCTGGTAAAATAATCACAACTGCAATTTTCTGAGTATAAAAGATAATAGTTTGCAATGGCAACTCAAAAAGAAATAGTAATCGTAGGGGGTGGAGTAATAGGTTTATGTTCTGCCTACTATCTGAGTCAGGCAGGTCATCAGGTAACTGTACTGGACAAAGGAGATCTGGGGGATGGATGTTCCTTTGGCAATGCAGGTATGATTGTGCCTAGCCACTTTATTCCATTGGCGGCACCTGGTATGGTAGCACAAGGCATCAAGTGGATGTTTAATTCCGAAAGTCCGTTTTATGTAAAACCACGTCTGAATCTGGATCTGATCCAATGGGGACTAAAGTTTTATAAGATGGCAAACGATTCTCATGTAAAACGTTCGATGCCTGTATTACGGGACTTGAATACTATAAGCCGGAACCTGTATGCTGAAATGGCGAAACAAAATGAGTTTGCTTTTGCTTTTGAATCCAAAGGGTTGCTGATGTTGTGTAAAACAGACCATATGCTGGAAGAGGAAGCACATGTGGCTGAAACCGCACATGGATTAGGTATGGAAGCTAAGGTACTTACGAAGAAAGAAGTAGATGAACTGGAGCCTGAAGTAAAACCTGATGTCCTGGGAGGAATATTTTATCCGGGTGATGCGCATCTCCATCCGAATCAGTTAATGAAAGGCCTGAAAGCATATCTGACAAAGAAAGGAGTACGTTTGCAGGCCAATACGATTGTGTCAGGGTTTGTTTCACAGAAAGATCGTATTACGGAAGTAGTTACCAATAAAGGCAATATAAAGGCAGATGAAGTGATTATTGCCGGCGGTTCCTGGTCACAGGAGATTGTACAGCAGCTTGGCTTCCGAATGCCGATTCAGGCAGGGAAAGGCTATAGCATCACTATCCCGTTGCCTGCTAAAAAGTTGCATACTCCTTCCATTCTTACAGAAGCACGGGTTGCTATTACTCCTATGGATAATCAGTTGCGTGTAGGGGGAACAATGGAGATTGGAGGCATCAACCAGGATATTGACTTGCGCCGATTTGGGGGGATTATCAAGTCATTGCCAAAATATTTGCCTGACTACCAGTTTGATATTCCAGACAAGAAACAGATATGGTCTGGTTTACGACCTTGCTCACCTGATGGACTACCATACATTGGCCGTATTCAGAAGTTTGCCAATGCCGTTGTCGCTAGTGGACATGCTATGATGGGATTAAGTCTGGCTCCTGTAACAGGACAGCTGGTAAAAGAAATCGTAGCAGGTGAAAAAACAAGTGTTGATACAACATTATTATCACCAGAACGTTATAAGTAAGTAGTAAGAGAGCCAGAATATATCTGGCTCTTTTTCTTTATCATATAAGAGATACTTTTAGGTGTAACTACTTGTTCACCATTCCGGATTTGTGTATTTTGATTTGTTGATTATATTTTTTCCTCTAATAACAAATCCTATGGTTACAACTAATGCTACCACTATCGATGAATATATTGCCGGATTCCCTGACAATATTCAACAGATTCTGAACCAGATTCGGGCAACTATCAAAGCAGCAGCCCCGGAAGCGCAGGAGGCTATCAAATATGCCATGCCTACCTTTGTTCTGAATGGAAATCTGGTTCATTTTGCTGCCTTCAAAAATCATATTGGTTTTTATCCTGCTCCTGTAGGTATTGAAGCATTCAAAGAACAACTTTCCGGCTACAAAGGCGCTAAGGGATCAGTCCAATTCCCGTTGGATAAGCCTATGCCTCTGAAGTTGATTACAGATATTGTGAAGTTCAGAGTAAAGGATGCATTGGCTCAAGCGAAGAAAAAGAAATAGCATAGCAGATAACTTTAAGGTTGCCCTATTCAACAAAATAATACAGCAAATATCCAGATATAGTACATGTATTTATCCAGTTGATTGTTGAATAATGGTAAACCTACTAGCTCATCAGAGGTAGAAACGATATATTGTCTCATAAAGTATTGTTTATAAAACAACATATTATTGTTTTCTCTATATCCCTATGAGTGCATTTCATTATCTTCAGATTGCCCCCAAGAGTAATACCATTATTACTTTGACAGACATCGATACCTTAGTATCCCGTCTCCAGGAAAATAAGTTGATTGAGAGTCAGATCACTTTAATTACAGGCCAACAGAAGAATATACGAGATATCAGTTTCTGGGATTTTCAGGATGAGACTCCACAGAGTAAATTAGTATCCGGTAGTAGTCTTTCTATTCTTGATACAACATCGATTGCCAGCTTAAATCCGGGACAAAATTATGCCTTTAAAGTACATCTTTCCAAAACAAATGGAGTGTTTGCCGGGCTGGAGGTGTTTAGTAGTACAGACCGTAAAGATTTTCCGCTATTTATTATTTATGTAAGTGATCCTATTTCTTTTACTCTATATAGACAAGATGAAGAGGATGAAGACGAAAACCTTTTGAGCACTAAAGTCCAAAATATCAATTGCATAATTACCAGTAGTGGAAATGATATGGAGTCATTGCTTGAACTTGGTGAAGAACCTGAAAAGTATGCACTGTTTTATAACCAAATCAAGTCTACTTTGGGTGAACTGGAGATAGGAAGTTACATAGAATGAATAACTTTATCTACTGTCACAAGTAGGTTGATTATAAAATCCCCTTATAAAATCATCCAAAACATTACGTATAGCAACATTTTAGGTTACTGTTGATGGTTTATTCTCATCAATAGCCATACCTAAAATGTTACTATGCTTCGCATATATACCTATCTGTTCTGGATTGTTTTTTCCTGTGCTTCCATTCTGGGATATAATTACTGGAAAAGCCGAAACAAGCATTTGTTCTTTAAAACCGGTTCTACCCGTTCCTTACTTTGGGTCTTCTTTATCCTGGTGCTTTCACCTGTTGCTGTTAACTATTGGTTTCCAGATATGACAGTAGATCTGAAAGCAGATACCATTATACACCTTGATGAAGTTCAGCAACGGAATTTGTTGCGTGATGGTGAAATAGGAGAATACTACAAGAACATTGCTTCTGTAATCTGGCATAACATGAACTGGGTTGGTTTTGTGTCAGCACTGCTGATAATGGTAACCTGGTTCATTTACATTCACAGGATGGATGTTTTTCATAAAGAAAAACTACGTTATCAGATTGGGACATTGTTGTTGGGTATGATCTGTTCTTTACTGGTAGCTGTGATTACAGATGGAATAGACCTTTACTACCCTATTACCTACACAGGCCATTTCTGGTATGATCTGTTCGTATTTTCCTTTCTGGATATTGGTGTAATCGAAGAATTTGTAAAGTTGATACCCTTCTTCATCATTCTGAAGTTTACAAAAGAGATAGATGAACCTTACGACTATATTCTGTATGCTTGTTTGTCTGCATTGGGTTTTGCCTTTATTGAAAACCTGATTTATTTCAAGAATATTACCGGAACGATCATTCAGGGGAGGGCCATGCTGTCTGTAGTGGGTCATATGCTGGAGTCTTCGTTTGCTGTATATGGATTGGTTATCTCCCGATATCAGCATAGCTCCTCCAAGATAGTCTACTTTGGTGTGTCATTTCTGATTGCGTCATTTTTGCATGGGTTGTATGACTATCTTTTATTTGAGCATATGCTCCTTCTTGTAATCGGAATTTTTATTTTCGAGATTCAGGCATGGACTATTATGGTCAATAATACCATTAATAACAGCCAGTTCTTTCATTTTAAAACTGCCCATAGGGATGAGAAACTTCGTTTCTTCTTAGCTGTAATGCTTTCTGGAATTCTGGTGCTCAATTATTTTGTTGATGCATTTCAGTATGGCAAACAGGGCGCTAATACCAACTACCTTCAATCCTGTTTGTACAGCGGGCTACTGATTATTTTCTACGTTACTCATCTGAGCAATTATGATCTGGTAAAAGGTTACTGGCGTCCTATTGAATTTCGAATATCACCACCTGATTATGATCATGTGCCTGTAAATAGAGGCCTGGCTAGTTTACTGAGTGTGTTCAAGTACAACTTTATTCAGCCTGTCAATATTGTTAACTACATTGTAACCATTCAACCTCCACATTATAATCAGTTGGTATATGGCTACATGAGTCTGAACAAAGGAAAGATTGTTGACCGCATTTGTCTTTTGTCTGTATCTGATAACGGGAAAGAGAGTATAGACCCAGATTGGTTTGTGGTAAAGTTACGTGATGACCTGAATTTGGAGGATTGTCTTGACGATCAGCATGTACATTCTTTTCTGCTGATAAAGCTGGAGACAAAAAGTGACTCCCTGATTCATGATGAGGACATTCGTGTGTTTATGCGGCTCATACCTGATATGCAGATGGTAAGAAGCAAACAACCTATCCGAAAAGATGCATTTCCTCCAATAGGGTATGGTTTGGTTAACAGTGTTTTTGTGCCAGGATATACAGTAAAGGCAAGTTAAAAGAGAATTTTAACGTGTCCAGGCTGCTATATATCATTGTTTATTTAGAAATGTCTTCAGTTATTGCATGGAGATAAACACAATTACCAATTATGTATACATTTCTAAAATATTTCTTTGGCTTATTAACGTTTGGGACACTTTCTGAAACATATAGAATTTTAATGGCTCCTGAGTATACTACTATGAGGATGGATTTACTACCAATGTGTATTGGGTTTACTTTGTTGTTTGGATATTTATCTATTCGCTTTCATTATAAACGCAAGAAAGAACAGCAAAAACTTAAGCTATAAAAAGCCTGATCTGTATAAAATACGAGAAGATATAGAACACAATTCTCGATAAGCTAACTCTAAAACACATGCCAAAACCATTTACAAAACACCTTTTATTGTTTCTATTTAGTGTTGCTTACATTACCTCCTATGCACAAAGTTTTGAAGGATGGATTACTTATAAAGTAGAGATGCCCAATCCAAATCCTAAAATGATTCCGGATAGTTTATGGCAGAAGAGCCTAAGAGAAAAGCTTGGCGAGAAAGGGTATATTGTGCAGAAGTATTATTACAAAGAAGGAAACTACATTTCTGAAATAGAAGCCGGAAAGGAACGTGGGTATCAGTTATATAATCCCAAAGATGGCTTATTATATTCCTGGCGTGTTGGGTCTGATTCAGCAGTGACCGTAGATAGTCGAAAAACCATAGATACATTTGTAGAATGTATTGACCAGAAAGAGACAGCTACAGTTATGGGAATTGTCTGTAAAAGTATGATTGTAAAGTCAGAAATGGGAGAGATGAAAGTCTGGTACAACAAAGAGTATTTAAAGATGGATGCCAGATTTTATAAAGGACATCTCTATGGACATTGGGATCAGATATTGAACAAAATAGGTTGTATGCCTCTCAAAATAGAGCAAATGGGATTTATGGCATCGGCAGTTCAGGAAGTTACTGATTTTAAACAAGTACCTGTAGATAATAAGAAGTTTGAGATGCCCAAGTTTAAAACGGTACTAAAGAACCCTATCAATTGAATTATTTGTACAATAAAATAATTTACAAACAGGTGCACTCGTATGAATACACCTGTTTGTGAGGCCTTCTATTGAGTTGTCTTAACTGTACTCTTGAGTTTTACAAAACGATAGCCTAGCACAATGGTCAATCTTTGATAAGAAGTGCCAAAATAAATATAGCTATTCAGTAAATCCTGCCTCATATAATATCTGGCCTCAATGCTCAGATTACCCAATGCATAGCCAGCACCAAAAGCAGCAGTCCCTCCTGTTTTTAGTTTATATGGAAATGACAATCCGTTTCTAGTTGATCCATACATGATTGTTGAGTTTGACAAATGTATAACAGAGCCAGGCACATACATTGCGTTAACAAAGATTTTAGAAGTTGTCTTGAGAAATATAGCATATCGTACTCCAAACGGGAACTCTAGGCTCTGATAATCTATGGCTGCTTTGTACTTGGTATTGTATTCCTGATCTGCTTTGTAATATTGATACGTAGGTTCAGCAAATACACTCCACTTATTTTTGTTAAAAGGAAGAATATACTCAATTTCCAACCCCGCTCTGAAAAACAGATGATTGTCAAATGTGACATTTTTAAGTCTATCTACATCTGAATCTACAGAAAGCGATGAGTAATTAATTCCTGGTGTTACTCTGAAATTAAGAAGATCTCGTGTGGCAAAGCTTTTGGGTTTTACCACTTCCTGCCCCATACAAGCATTATAGCGCATAAAGTACTTTGTAAGTTCAGATTTGCTATAACGAATTCGTTCCAGATAGGTTCTGGATACATTTCCACAGTTTACCTCGTTATTAAGTTGTTGTCTGAAGTATGCATTTTCGCCTACAGTTGAATTGGATACTGTATATTCTTTGTAGACTAATTGTCGTATAGAAGTGTCTGTAGGAGTACTAAAAAAGAACTTTACCAAATCGGTGGCTTCATAATAATAAAGCGTTGCTTTACCTTCAGCAAGTACTTTCAGAAAGAGAGTAGCTGAGGTCCATTCAGGTGCATGGTTTTTACTAAACTTACTCAATACACGACTTTTTGAGGTATCCAGCTGCACAGAGGCTCTGACAAACTTTGCATAATTTTCTATGGCAAATTCTTTAATGTTTGAGATATGGGCACTTTGAGGGCTACCATTTTCGGTGAGTTTATACCGGAATGTCTCAGGATTCTTGACCCAGTCTTTATTTTCAATCAGACATTCGGTTTTCTTCCCCGAATCGTCTAGTATGTATCCTTTGTCAAAGCTAACCTGACAAAATGCAGGAAATACTGAGATGAATAACAGGAAACTTAAAATAATTTTCATTGAAAGAGTAGAAAGATTAGTTAATTGATATGTGGTGATTTTACTGGTGGAGATACAATGTACTATTTACCTAAGGTTTAGGTATTTTAATAGGGATATAGGATAATAATTATCTTTGCAGGGTATTGCTTTTGGCAAGTATCACACAATTTACATGGATTTTTAGTACAAAGGAGCTTATTCTGGTTGTTATTCCTGTTTAACAAAAGTAAACTATCTTTCTGGATTTTTACGCTCAAACTTTGTAATTTGATCGTAGTTTTTATCCTGTAAGAATCTGTATGTATTAATTTCTGTAAAATGTTTGTAGGATAATATGTAATTGGTCAGATCAAACATAGATAAGGTATAGCGTTGTTTGAAATTTATGAGTTTGATAGACAGATTTAAACCTCGGACATAAATTTTTGATGTATACTATAGATCTTTATCTTTATTTATATGTATATTTATATGAATTCTTGCTGAACGTCAATTCATAGTGCTGTATCAAGTTGATCTTTGGCAGGTATTGATACTTAATGTCAAACATAACTATAACGATCATGGGAGTAGAATGGATAGTTCCTGTAATATTCTTTGTCGGATTTGTTATTTGGGCGTTACTTTTTGGTGGATATGCCAAAGGTAAAAATGGAAGTGTAACTAGAGGACCGATTACACTTCATACAGATGGTTTCCCGTCAACTATGGATGGCACCTTAGGAGATAAGGCTGTTAGTAACACTACACAAACAGAACCCTCGGGTTCAACAGTTCAGAAGAATACATAGTAACAGGCACGAGTGTGAATATTCTGGACAACAGAATATTTCAGGTATAATTTATTGTAAGTGTTGAAGCATCATGTTAGTATTACATGATGCTTTTTTTATACAATAACAGAGATGAATGTGAACTTTTTAGTATATCTGATTACCTATTGTTACTAACCTAATCATATGAAACGAATAATATATCTTTTTGTATTTGAGGGATTTGCTGATTGGGAACCTTCTTATGCAACAGCAGAAATTCAAAAGTCTTCCCGTTATCAGATTCGTACCGTTGGCTTGACAAGTGACCCTATCCGATCTATGGGAGGACTTACTATCCTGCCAGATTATACAGTAGAAGAGGTAGAAACCGGTAATGCTGCTATGCTTATCTTACCAGGAGGCGAAGCTTGGGAACAAAAGAAGCTGACTGATATACAAACACTGGTATTACAGTTTCATAAAAGTAATCTACCTATAGCGGCTATTTGTGCCGCAACCACGTTTTTGGGTGATATAGGCTTACTTAATGCCATCTCACATACTAGCAATGCCAAATTTTATCTGGAATCAATAAGTCCTAATTATAAGGGACAAAACTATTATGCAGAAGAATCGGCAGTGACAGACCAACGAATAATTACAGCCAATGGAATTTCTCCTATTGAATTTGCCAGAGAAATCATGCGCATATTGGGTATCTATGATGAACAGAAACTGGAACAATGGTATCAGGTATTTAAGTACGGAGTCTGGACAGAATGAATATCTGAATGAGTTATTGCACAAATTCCAAAATGTTGGAGTTACTGCTTGACAAAGGGCATGGATTTTTATCTTTCCATTATACTAATCTGCTGAGTGTAAGTGTAAAGATCGAAAAGTAGCTTCAGCAGAGTGTATAAACTAATGTTATATCTAACTAGATACGATCATGGGAGTTGAATTGCTGATTATCCCTGCCATATTTGTCGGATTTATTCTCTGGGCATTGTTATCCGGAAGATTTACTAAAGGCAGAAAAGGAAGTGTTACAAAAGAACCAGTAACGCTACATACAGAGCCAGGTTACCGACCTGATCAGGAAGGTCCTATTGGAGAAAAACCTCTTTCCAATACTGTTCATTCAGAACCGACAGGCTCAAACGCACAGAATATGCCATAAGACATAAACAAAAATGCCTCTCACTAGAGTGAGAGGCATTTTTGTTTATAGCATACTCAATTGTTGTGCATATTTTACAATTTTGTATACATGGCCATTTGTATCAAATATAGGATTGTAGCTTCCTTTGATTCGAACTTGTCTACCTGTTTTAGTCTGGCGAACAAATTCGCCACTGACAAATTCTCCCTGGCGTAACTTTTCCCAGAATTGAAGGTATTCTTCTGTATTCTCTTGTCCTTCCAGTACAAAGACTCGATGATGAATACCTTGGATTTCTGATAGAGAGTATTCCATCAGCTCCAGGAAGTTTTCATTAGCGGTCAGAATTTCTCCTTTTGTGTTGAATTCAATAACGGCAAAGGATCTATTAATTGCAGTCAGTTGATTTTCAAAATCCAGTGTAAGACGTTTTTGAGCAGTAATATCCTGGGCAAATTTAATAATCTTAATAACTCGTTTCTCCTGATCAAATACTGGTGTGTAACTGGCACTTAACCATATTTCCTGTCCCTTACTATTGAATCGTTTGACTTCTCCAATCTGTGAATTTCCCTGGCGTAGCGAGGTCCAGAATTCTTTATATGAATCACTATTCCCATAAATCGGATCTACAAAAATCCGGTGATGTTTTCCAAAAATATCAGCTAATGGATAACCCATAGTTTTAAGAAAGTTATCGTTTGCTGTAAGTATATGGCCGTCAGGATCAAACTCAATGGTTGCCAGTGTACTATTGATTGCGGTTCGTAAACCTTCCAACTCTATATTCTGTCTTTCTATTTCTTCCTGAGTAGCCTCCATCTCTTCCATGCTCTGCCGAAGTTCCTCTTCCTGTGCCCGCAGTTCTTCGTATTGTTGTTGAGTCGCAAATTCAAGTTCTTTTTGGGCCGTGATATCTGTGGCTAACTTGATTACCTTAGCATATCGACCTTCTCTGTTTTTAACAGGTGCATAAGAAACCTGCATCCAGACTTTTTGTCTGTTCTTTGAATAACGTAGTACTTCTCCTGTAAACACATTACCTGCCTGTAGATTTCGCCAGAACTCAATATAGTCAGGTGTTTGAACGTATATAGGGTCAACAAAAATCCTATGATGCTTGCCTTTTAGCTCATCAGATGTATACCCCATAGTATTGAGAAAGTTCTGATTGGCATCGAGAATATTTCCCTCCATATCAAACTCAATACTTGCAAAAGTATTCATGATAGTCTGGAAGGCTATTAACAGGTTTTGTCCATCTGTTTCTCTGCGTTTGATCTCTTCCTGTGTAGCGGCCATCTCCTCCAGATTCTGACGCATTACTTCCTCCTGAGACTTTAATTCCATTGCTTGCTTTTGAGACATTTCCAGCAGCTGGCGAGTCTGAAGGCTTGCCCGTGTATTGGAGATAGTAGAAGCAATGCTTTCGCCCAGCTTTTCAATAAACTCAATCTGATAGGTTTCAAATTTATTGAATGAGGCCAGTTCCAGAACTCCTTGTACTTTCTCATCCAGTTTTAAGGGAACAATCAGTACTGAACTGGGACTTGCCGTACCTAGCCCGGAAGTAATATTCAGGTAGTCAGCTGGAATATCCGTAAGATAGATAGTCTCAGCCTCCAGGTAACACTGACCAGTTAATCCTTCGCCAATACCTATTTTTTTATGAATATATTTCTTTCTATCATAAGCATAACAGGCTACCATTTCCAGTTCAACTGACTCTGTTGTCGTAAGAGTTGTATTGGCGTTATTTTTGGTTTTATGAGACTTGTTGCTGTGAAGGTGGCTTACAGCTTCCTGTTCTATATGTATTGTCTGACTAATGTCTGAAGTGTTAACAATGAATAGTCCCCCCTGGTTAGCCTTTACATACTTAACTAGAGTTGTAAGAATATTGTCATATAGTTTATCTATATCTGTTTGATAAGAACGGAGGATTTCTGCAAAGTTGGCAAGTCCTTCAGTCGTCCAGGTGCGTTCGGATTCTTTTTTAGCGATAATCTTCATCTGATCACGCATAGTAATCAGCGAGGTTGCCAGAGGATTGTTTAGAACTGTGTCTGTCGTATCAGTTCCCGGATAAGAAGAAGCGAGATCACCTGCCTGTATCAATTGGATAAATTGCTGTGCATGGGTGATATCTGATTCCAGCGTTTTAAGTGATTGTTCTTGTTGATATAAATATTTCCATTTCCGGGAAGTAATAACCTTAAGCATATTTTCAGTAGTTGTTGATGGGTAGTTTTGTTCTTTTCAGATGCCAGTAAAAGTTATTTCTAACAACTATGGCTAGTTATTGATTTATTTAGAAGTAAATTAAATTAATAATATAGACTATCTATTACTTAAAGTAATACAAAACATAGATATGTCTTATTGAGCGTAAATTGCTTCATTATTTAGCCCCATATTTGATAAAAACAGTGTTTACTTCTACATTCTGTTGTCTTTTTTATGGGGTAATCTGATTAAAGGTTTCAACATGATGAATGTTTGAAGCCCTTTTGAAGCCTTCTGTATATTCTTTATGTAAATACGGGATTAACAGATTAGCGGATTTAGAGTATAGATAGTTTATATAAAACAGATGTAAGTTTTTGAGAAAAAGCAAATAATTGACGGCTAAAAATAGACGGTTTTATTTTTTAAACGACCAAACAGACTCTGGAGAAGAAAAAGTCACAGATGATAGTTAGATCTTTTATATCGTTCTAACTGATTGTAAATCTTGACTTTGGTAATGTAATCGCGTATATGGTAAAATGTGGATTTTTGAATTAGGTACAGAAAGAGTAGTAGTTCTGTAATAGAATTTAGGATGAGTGAAAAGTCATAAACAAATAGATAGATTTATATTTTTTTCAGAGTGTTGTGTAATGGTACATTATAAAAAAGAAAAACAGCCATACAATAAAAAATTGGATTGGGGTTTTTTTGTATGACTGTTTTTCCAATAGGCAAAGTCTTTGTACCAGATCGTTTAGCTTTTAGAGGGAGGAGTTAATCGAATAAGTGAGGTTACTGATTCTTATAAAGTACTAATCTGGCTTTCTTTAGTATATCATCCTTAATAAGAATAGCAGGATAAGAATCCGTTGCAATAATCTCTCTCACCTGCGGTTCTGTCATACCTAACTTATCAGAAATGTGAGCAACTGTTTTGCCTTCATCTTGTGTCTCATAAAGTGAAAGTGTAGTTTGTTCCCCATTGACTGCTCCTCCAAACAGAATATGTTTGGTATTGGCTGGATCTACCCATATACCCTCAATATACGAATAAGGGAATGTGGATTTTTCATCTGATTTATAAATAAACACAGATTGGTTCCCGGTTACCTTAGACAATGCGCCTTCCTGTCCTACATATAAAGTATTAGGCGTATAGGGAAATGTTGCCAGTTCATTGGGACGGCGATTTTCCCAGATATCCATATCTATTACTTTCTGAAAATTTGAAAGCATAACTGGATCTGTAGTGTTAATATCATAGGTCGCTAGCCATGCATCATCCAAAGGAGCCTCTGCTCCCTGATATATTTTTCCAGTGTTACCAGGAATAACTGCAATAGGGCAAGGGTATGAAAAATTCGAGTCCTCTGCATAATTATTTCTATGCCATGTATTACCTCCATCTTTGGATACGGCAATGGTAGTACCACCCATTAGATTGGCAAACACAATGTTGGGTTTAGCCGGATGAATGGCCATACAAACATAGACCTCATACATAGACTCCAGTGAACTATATACTGGGCTCTCTACAGCTGTCCATGTTTGACCTTCATCTGTTGAGACATAAAGAGTTTTCTCGTTAGAGTCAGGAGATATCCCAGCAAAGAATTTTTTATCAATGGTTGGATGTTTGTAAATAAATGTGATGCGTTTACCTTCCAATCCCGAACGACTCCATGCTTTTGTTGTGAGATCGTTTTTCCATATTCCATCAGATGTTGCAACAAATACTTTATTGGTAGAATGGATAGCCTCCTGAATATCCGCACTTGGATTGATTTCAATCGCTACCGGAATAAATCCATGATCAATGAATACTCCTTTTCCTGGTTGAGGTATATGGGAGTCGTTTTCTTTCTTACAGGAAAGTAAGAACATAGCTAGCACTAGGCTTGAAAGAATGGCAATTTTTGAATACATGAGGTTGTAATGAGTATGATGTATGTACAAAGACTTTGCCTATAGGTGACACTTCAAATACTTGAATGGTTGCAAGCAGATAGAATGCTATTGAAATCAACAATCTAAACCTGATCCAGATAGATCAGAATTCAGATGGATGTGTATGGTTGGGATATGAATTTTGCAGACAGTAAAAAAAAGTTTAAAAAGTTGAGTAACCTTACAAGGCTTACAAGTATAAATAGGGAAGTCCTGCTACTAAATATCTCAGTTTTGTAACCGAAAATGATTTTGATTTGAATTTTTGTAATAGATGATTGAATATTCAAAAGATGTCTATATATTTAAATATTGCCTTTATATATTTGTTTTTAAGTATTTTACATTTTTCTGTAATCTTATAAAGGAAAAATGGATGTGTCGTTGTTGTAAACTATTTGTAATGTAAAGAATATAGGGGAATCTCTAATAAAACTTACTCTTGTTTGATTCAAAACGAGTACTATTTGTAGTTTATTAAAGCTTTCCGATTGCTTATCTCGTAACCCACCCCATATGAAACCACTAGTAACTATTGTCAGCTTCTTATTCCTTTTACCTGCTTATGCACAGGATGTAATCTATCAGAGTGATGAAAGTGCATTAAAGTGCAAACTAATAGAAGTAAGTGATAAGAGGGTAAAATATAAATCGTTGCAGAATTTGAAAGGTCCTGACCGGGTACTAGAACCAGATGAAATATTGATGGTTTTTAGTGAAAGTGGCAATTATATAGTTTTTCCTGTAGATGCTTCTTATGCTGCTGGTGCAATGCCTTCTGTTGCAACTGCAACGCCACGTAATTTTGATATCATAATCACGAAAGATCAACAGGTCATCAAATCTTCAATAGGAGATAATAACTCTGAAAGCCTTCAGTTTAAAAACCTTTTGACTGGTCAGACACAAACACTTGAGAAGTCCAAACTGGTAGTAATTCTTTACAAAGATGGCAAACATGAGTTATTGATTACTCCAAATGATGCTGCTCCTGTATTAAAATCAGTTAAAAAGCAGGTAGACGGATTATTTACAGAGAAATCAGTTCCTGTTGAGAAAGAAAGGGTAGCTACAAATACATCATCTGTCAATCAGACAGTTGTATCGACCAAGAATAATACAAATGAAAAAGCTACTGGAGGTGGACCTACAGTTGCCTCAGGCAATACAGCTCAATCTGGTAATACTCCTGCTAAAGATACCTATGGATTATCTCCAGAGCAGTTTGAAGAATTTAAAAATAAAGCATTGGTTAAAACAGACGAGTTTACCGTAAATCTTCAAATTATTACAGATGTAAATACTTCCAGGGAAAAGGCAAATAAGACCATAGATCTGACTACAGGCTTATTTGTGAATGAAGATGCACGTGTTGAGGTTTCCAATATTAATACAGGAGTAAAGAATAAATATAAAATCAGAGGATATCTCGATCGATTATTGACAAGAAGTTCACAATATTCAAAAGTAGAACTAGAATTTGCTGATATAAGCTACGCTTCTGAGTTTAGAAAAGGACAGGATGGAAATTATTATGCTGTAATTTCCTTTGTTCAGACTTTTAAAGGCTTTAAAGATGATGTAATGGTTTATGGAGACGTTACAGAACGTAATGCAACTGTTATTCTGAAATTATACGACAAAGATGAGGAAGGTGTAACCAAAAAAGTTTGGGATGTATTTTTAGCAGATGTAGGTGTAGTGGAAACTCGTAAACAATAAGAATAAGGGCTTTACTGGGATTAGAAGAATGAATTGTCATTGTAGAATGAAATTACATTATGTTCTGGCTATACTTTTGTTTATAAGCCAGGTTGTGTTTGTGCAGGCGCAGGAGCAAATTACAGTAAAAGAGGCAGCCGAAATTACTTATCAGGCAAAGGAAACAGTTAAAGCGTATCAGTCCCTGTTAAATTTTGTTGCTTTTGCCGAAAATGCTCCCAATGAACTAAAGGAGGCCATTGAGAATAGTTATTCTCCATCAAGAAATCAGATTTTTTATAGCAAAGATGCTGTAATTGAAGATGATATAGATCCTGAAAACCAATTGGGTCATACAAAAGATCTACCTGCGGATAAATACCTGAATACACTGGATATTCTGTATGAGAAGGATATTGATCCTACTATTACATTATCCAATTTTCAGGTTTCTCACCTGAAAAAGAAGGATTATTTATACATTAAGGTGTTTTTTGAATGCCAGTTTTCCAGGAAGGATAGAAAAAAGCAACTGTCCTATCCGGTGCGGCAACGGATTGCACTACTAAGAGCTGAAAAGCGAGGCAACCGATGGTATACCTTTATCAGTGGGATTCGTTTTTTTGACCCTTCTCTCCCTATTGAATCTACAGATAATGACATTCTTATTCTCTCTGATATTGCTATAGCCGCAGATACTACACAATTGAGTGCATCTGGAAATACCGAAGCTGTTGCCTCTTCCGATCGATTGGAACTGGCTATCAAGGAATATGAGGCTCTTCAGGAAGAGTCTAAAAAGAAACTGGAAGAAGAATTTAAACAAGCCATTACCCATGCTAATCAATTATATGCCAATCAGGAGTTTGAAGAAGCTGAAACAGCTTATAAAAAAGCAAGGGAATTAAATCCATTTAATACTGTTCCTCTGGTTCAGTTAATTCGTGTGAAAAAGGAACTAAGTATCCGTACATATGAATCGTATATGGCTCAGGCTGAAAGGGCAAAAAAAGAGCGAAGGTATGAAGTTGCTATGGATTTTTATCAGAAGGCTGTACAGAAGAAACCACAGGCTACTGATATTATAACACGCGAGCTGCAACCTCTTTCTCAGCGTGTAAATGATATATCTTCTGTTCGGAACAGGATCGAAGCAGGAAAAATTGCGGATGCAATAGAAGAGTGTGATAGAAAGATCAAGGAAAAACGTAAAGTAATAGCTGATTATCCTGAGTTCTTCTTGTTAAGAGGAAAAGCCTATTTGCTTTCTTCTGATCGTAAAGCCAAGGAACGAGCACTGGAAGATTTTAACAAAGCAATAGAAATAGATGCGTATTATCAGGAAGCAAGGCTGATACGTGCGGATTATCTGGAGAAGAATGGAAATGCCATAGGGGCTATTACCGATTATGATGTAGCTTTGGCAAATATTCCTTTGGGAAGAGAGACGCATAGTGAAAGGGTTGCAATTATAACCAAAAAGGTTCTGCTAAAGAAGAACACTAGTAATCTGAAAGGAGCTATTGAGGAGTATGAAAAGCTAATCAGAGAAACAGATCAGTTAGGATTAACGCAAAACGCTGAAGTTTTTTATGAAAAAGGTTTGTTGGAGTTTAAGAAAGCCGCAACAGAACAATCAACTACTGAATATCAGAATGCAGATAAGAGTTTCAGTAAGGCTATTTCTTTAAATAGTACATTACTACTGGCTTACTTTCAGCGAGGACTTGTCCGGTTTGATCTGGAAAAGTATAGAGAGGCAGCTAAAGATTTCTTTGAATCTGAAAAGCTAGGTCTTGATTCTGTATCCAGAAAGTCTATTGAATGGAAAAGCAAAACATTGTATGATGGGGGAGTGAAAGCTTTGGAGGAGGGACAATTGGATAAAGCAGAAAAGTTCTTTCGAAATGCAATTGTTATTCGCCCTAAAAATAGCCTGGCTTGGTTCAAAAAGGGAGAAGTTTTATTTTCCAGACAGGAATTTGAAACTGCTATCGATCATTATAATACGGCTATAGGTTTTACGTCAGTATTTCCTGAAGTGTATTATAAAAAAGGACTTGCCTTATATCGGTTAAGCCGTTATAATGAGGCAATTCAATGTTTTGATCAGGCTATTAAACAAAACAAAAACTATATAGAGGCTTATAAAGGTGCAGGTGATTCCTATCAAAAATTAACCAATTTTAAAATAGCTTTTTCTTTTTATCAGAATGCAATTACTATTTTGCAACCCGACCTGAAAAAAGCTCAGAAAGCTGATAATAAGAATCTGGTAACAAAGTTGAAATCACAATTGGCAGAGGTATATCATGGTGTAGGCCAATGTCATTATAATACTAAGGCTTATCCAGACGCAATAAAAGCTTTTGATAAGGCAATAGAATATGTACCAGACTTTAGTGATGCATATTATTATCGTGGCATTACATTTCTTGCTCAGAATAACTTGAAAGATGCCGTAAAAAATATATCCAAAGCATTAGAATATTTTCCGGAGAACCCATCCTATCGTTATGCAATAGCAAATGCTTATTATCTTAAAAAGGAATATGGGGAGGCAATTAAAAACTATACAACTGTATTACGAATTGATAGTATCAACACCTTGAAAGATACGAAACATCGCAGAGGACTGAGTTTTGTTATGGCTCAGAATTATGAAAAGGCATTAAAAGACTTTTCTGAATATAATGCTTCTGTTGAAAATGGGAAAGAAACTGTATTCTATACAGATTATGGCTTTCTATATTTGCAAATGAAACAGGATTCTCTTGCTACTATGCAGTTTAATAAAGCACTTCTGCATACATCAGAATTTCCTGAAGCTTTATACGGATTGGCGTGTGTATACGATACAAGGAATAATACCAATGATGCGATGCTCTATGTAGAGAAAGCACTTCTTTCAAAGCAACTGAATAAAAGTTTTGTGGTTTATAATGAAGAGTTCTTTTTAAAAAACTTACGCAACAATAAGGTATTAGCTAAGAGGTATTCTGCTCTTAAGAAAAAAAATCTGTTATCATCTCCTAACTAAAAATGAAGAAACTACTTATAACTTGTTTATTTCTACTCTCATTCTGCTTTGCAAATGCTCAGCAAAAAGGACCTGATAAGATTCAGAAAAAAGATAAGTCTGTCATTAATGCAATTGTAGTAGAAATTTCATCCAAGGAGATAAAATATAAGAAATATCAATCTCCCAATGGGGCTACGTTCTCCGTTCCTACTAAAGAAGTTTCTACTATCTTATATAGTGATGGATATATTGAAATATTGGATGAGCCACCTCCTGTCCTTGCAAAAAGCACAACTCAGGAGAGAGTAACTGATGAAAAAAAGCCTGCTCCAACTACAGTTTCGACTGAAACCTCTACTCCCAAAAAGGAAACGCCAACGCCTGTAGCATCTGTTTCTACAAATACCAGTACAGAGAAAGATAAAAAAACAGATGTAGTTGCAAAAACGTCCAAAGGGGGTTACAAGCTTACAGGGAAAGAACTAGGCTTGGAATTGCCTCCCAGAGAAGTTTCAGGATTGGATATTGACAGAGTCCCATTTGCAATGTTGGAGAAGGATTTGCGCCATCCTAGTGAGTACGATGGGGAATACCAATGGAAATCTTCTGCACATGATCAGAAAGGAACTGTATGGCGAATAGAGTGGGACAATGTTACGTTGATCCCCAAAGAGTGGATGGGGTATGGATGGCAGAGGCGAGCAAATAGTGAAAAAGATATAAAACTAAAGGATAACGAACTGCGATCAAATGGAAAATTGATGGGATACTTCGTTAAATTTAACTGGAAAGGGCAGGAGGTTCGTGGATTTTATATCCAGACGGCTAATAATAGGGATTTATTTCTTCTGAAGGTAAAATAGCTTTTAGCTTCAGAAGAAATAAATCAGATTGTTGATGGAGTTGCTTTGCAGGCTTTTATCTTACTCATCAGATAAGATCTTCCAAAAATTTCTGCACAAGTTTTAACAGCAGATACTGTAACCCCATAAATACCATGCATGTGCATATTTTGTCCGGTAATCAGTACATTACGGACGCGGGTACGTGGTGCAATAAACGTTCGGATCGGATCATGGTAATCTTTAAGAATACCATAAATAGAGCCTTCTTTGGTCCCAATGTAATCCCGGTAAGTAAGAGGTGTAGAGGCGTAATAACCTATAATGGCCTCTTGCAGACCTGAGATATTCTCACTAAGTTTCCGGATCAGTTGTTTTGATTTTTTTTCTTTGAACTGCTCATAGCTTTCGCCTCTGGAGCCTTTCTGATAAATGGTATTAAATGTGTTTTCCCACGGCTTTACTTCGTCGTAGCGCATGTATGCC
Source organism: Xanthocytophaga flava (assembly GCF_030068545.1). Classification (NCBI taxonomy): domain Bacteria; kingdom Pseudomonadati; phylum Bacteroidota; class Cytophagia; order Cytophagales; family Rhodocytophagaceae; genus Xanthocytophaga; species Xanthocytophaga flava. The sequence goes on from NZ_JASJOR010000029.1 coordinate 44,092, forward strand.
ATTACAGTAAGAGAGTCTACGAAGGGGCTTTCTTGTTTGTGGACAGGATAAAAGGCAGCATAGGACAAAGGCCATTCATGCTCATCATACTGGAAGGTATCCCATACATTCCAATGGTCGTAATGATAAATATTATAGTTTTGATAGGGAATGGTATGCTTTTTCAGAATCAGGTTAAGAATGAAGATAGAAGTGGTATTTTCAAGTGTTTTAATCCGGTTTTTGTATACATTTCGGATTTTAGGTGTATCCAGCATATCCATTAAGGAGGCAGGATGAATGCCTGAAATGAAATAGTTTCCGTAAAACTGTCTGCCATCTTTTGTCTGAACATACAGTGCTTCCTCCTCGTTGGTGATGATTTTTTCTGCCTCTGCATATTTGACAATTACACCTCCTTGGGCTCTGATTGATCGTGCCAATAAATTGGCAATCTGCCCACCACCATTAATAAACCGATAGGCACTTTCCATATAGGAGTTGACTACCAGAGCATGTACATAAAAAGGTGTTTTATCAGATACACCCGCATATAATAAGTTGGTAGCTGCGAGTACATTCTGAAGTTCAGTATTGGAGGTGAGGTTTTTGAAATAATCAATTGCACTGAGTTGGAGAAGTTCAGTAGTGACAGAGTCATCTGCATCATCTGCATTATACATTGGGAATACTGCACAGGTTGATTGTAAATCAAGACAGTACTTGTCTATCGCATCTGCTTCGTTTGGGAAATACCCTTTCATGGTTTGACTAAAATTTTCATATCCCATCCCATAAAAGAATGCCTTTTTTTCTTTTCCAAAGGTGATTTTCTCAAATCCATTCTCATCCATTCGGACAATTTTGAGCTTATCCATTAACTCAAAATAAGAGAAGAATGTATGCAGAGGCTGGCCTTTATCCAGCCCACCTACATAATGAACACCCGTATCAAATATTTGTTTATCTCGTACAAAGGTCTGTAAACTTCCTCCAATCTGATTATTTTTCTCCAGCACGCATACTTTGTATCCTTCTTTTCCAAATATGTATGCACATAACAAGCCTCCAAGCCCGCTCCCAATAACAACCAGATCGTATTTTTTTGTGGTATCACTCATCTTTTGATAATCTTATAAATCACATTGGAGGTATGATCAGAATCCTTTACTATTTGTATGTCTACATTTTCTGTAGCTAACATTGTTTGAATATCTGTTGCCGACAAAAAATGTACCTCCTTATGTACACTTTTGTTAAATCGGAATATCTTGATTGAGAATATTTCTGTTAGCTGAGTATTCTTGTGTTTGGCCACATCTTCTTTATTGCCATCCCGTATCACAAGCATACCTCCCGGAGATAATTTTTGTATACAGCGTAAAATCAATGTTTGCTGATCTGTTGGAGGAAGATAGTGGAGTACATCCAGCAGCAAAATAATATCTGTATCTGGTAAGTTATAGGTCAGTACATCCTGAGCAATAAAGGATAGTCTGTCATTTTTCAGATAAGAGTGGGTAGCTATGCTAATTTTATCTTCATCATAATCCACGCCTATAATTTTTCTTTCTTCAGAACGGAGGGATAAGTAATAATCCAGAAATCCATATCCACATCCCAGATCCAGGATAGTTGCCTGATCTGGTATCAGTTTATCAAATTGAGAGTAATGATGTTCCAGTGAAGTTTTTATGCGACAATACCATTCCAGTACAGGACTTTTGTATAGATAAGAAGAAAGTATTTTACCAGACAATACAGACATTGGTTGAGTCTTGTCCAACATACTATAATGCTGAGACATATACCGTCGTACTTGTTTTGCTTTTTCCTGATATGTGTCGCCATAAGTCATGTTGGCGGGGGTAATACGAGGGAGTATGGAAATCGTTAATGGATATACCTCAAGAATGAAATCTTTTTTATGGATGGCTTCTCCTGTGCCATGTAGTACAACAGGCACTATGTCAAGTTCCAGTTTTTCGGCCAGGTAAAATGCTCCTTTATGGAATCGATGCATAGTATAGTCTTCAGAACGGGTGCCTTCCGGAAATATAGCAATCGAATACCCATCATCCACCAGCTCTCTGACATGGTCTATACTAGACTCAATCCCATGACTGGCATTGTAAAAACCAGCCATCTTTACAATGCTTCCAAAAAACGGAGAGTTCCATACCCAGTCATTGGTAAATAAAATAATCTTAGGGTACAGGGTAAGTAGTAACAAGATATCCAGAAAAGACTGATGATTGGCAATAATAATGGCGGGCTTTTTGAATATTTCCTGATCTGGATTGCTGGTCTTTTTGGGAATAAAGAAGGCCCCATATATCAAGGATCTGACAAAGTACATAAGCAGGCTATGATAGCCTGTCATAACAGATTTGTTCTTTTGCAGCCTGAATAATGTAAATAATAAGTGCCCTATTGCTACAAGCAACAGACATCCAGCCAGAAAATAGATATATACCATCAGTGTGCGTATCAGTGCCAGCAAGGTAAGCGGACGTAAACCTTTACTGGTGCGATCTGTAATGATCCATTTAAATAACAAAGGGATCATTGTATATGAAATAACCAGCACACACAGAATACCAATGATTGAAATGAGGGCGATGGATTGGAGAGCTGGGTGTTTGGCAAAAATAAGTACACCCATACCCACAATTGTGGTAAAGGCTGAAAGAAAGACCGAGATCTTATAAGAAGGTAGGTTTTCTTTGTTTTCTGCATAGTGCGATTTCAATCCATCCGTAAAAAATATGGCATAGTCGTCTCCCAAACCAAATACAAAGGTTGAAATGATGATATTGACAATATTAAAGCGTATATCAAAAATACCCATAAAGCCTAGTATCCATACCCAACTGATAAGCATAGGTATAAATGTAACCATTGTAAGTTCAATGCGACCATATGAGACCAGAAGGATTACGAATACCAGTAGTGAGCAGGAGAGAAGAATCTGATCAAAATCCTGCTTGATAATTTCTACAAACTTGTTGTAAAGCAGTTGACGATCAATAACTGTGAGATACTTTTTATTATCCAGTACTTGAGAAATTTTATTTAGATTCTGATTTTTTATTTGTATGGAAGCCAGTGTGTATACTCCTGTAGAATCCTGATACATATAATCAGATAGTAAATTTCTGGTCAAAAAGTTTAGATCTCCTTCCGAAATGTTTGTATACTGTGTATCCAGTACTTTATAAAATTCCTGAAAGGTTTCAGGTTTAAAGCCTATCTGTGCAGAGCTGCTCAGAATGCGCTTCTTAACAAATGCGATCTTTTCGGGTGTCCAGAAAGCCTTCCATTTTTGGATACGTTGTTTTTGGAGTGTCTGAGAAGGAATTAATCCGGTAATGCCTGAATAATGTGAGATAAGACCTGCTTTCTGAAGGCTATCTACTTTGGTATAGGTCTGTTCCTGAAAGGCAATTGCTTCATTCAGGTCTTCTCCCTGAACAATCAGATAGATATTTTTTTCTGTTTTGTTCGCGGTATGATAAAGATCCTGTTCTGCCTTTCGCAATTCTTCTGGCATATAATTCAAAGCTGCCAGATTACTTTCAAAGCCTACCTTGTCGGAATAGTAAAAAAGAATACAGGTGAGTAGTATAATACCTCCTGCAATGTATTTATTCCGCTCAGGTTTATACAATATCCAATCAAGTAAAGGGATCTTATTCAGAAACGAGAGACTTTTTATGTTATACTGCCATCCGGATGTTTTCTCAATGAGGAATGGCAAAAAGATAAGAGAATATAAAGCAGCTCCGATCAGACTGAAACCTGAAAAAAGGCCGAAGTCCTTCAGAACTTCTGATTTTACAAAGTACAGACTGAAGAAGGCTCCCACAGTAGACAAACTACCTATCAGCATAGGAAAAGTGATGTCTTTGATCACGTCTTTTACCGAATAAGTATGCTGATAATGAGCAATAACATGGAATGCATAGTCAATCGCAATACCCAATATAACTGCACCTGCTCCCAAGGCTACTGCTGACAGCGACCCCTGGATGAAATAAACCATTGTCAGTGAGAATAATACACCAAAAACAACGGGTGCCAATACCAGAATAGGGGTAAGGTAGTTACGATAGAATAAAAAGAGCGTAACCATTATAACTACAACAGCAATAGATACTGTAACCTTTATGTCTTTTTGTATCTGGGTTGCATTGGCTACAGCTACAGCCGTAGCACCAAAATATTGTACAGATACATCTTGGTGTTGATCAGATATCTTGTTGAGGCTTTGTTTGATCTGCTCAACCATTTGGTTGTTAAGGTGAGTCTCTGAAGTTGAGTTTCGTGGAGAAATAAAAACCAGAGCAGTTTTTAGGTCTTTCTTAAAGATATAGCCTTTATGTAATACAAAGTTTTCATCCGCCTGTAAAACCCGAAGCTTGGATAGTGCCGAATAGGTTATTCCTAAAGGATCTTTCAGGATTGTATTCTTGAGAGCAAAACTGGAGGGAGAAATTAATCTATGATAATCGGCTTCTATTGCTTTCTGAATTCCCTGCTCAGTTGTCAGGCTATCTAGTGAAAGATAATCCTGATCTGACAGATACATAGGTAGGTTCCGATACAACAAATCATATACCTTTGTAAGTCTGGTATCATCAATAGATGCTTTTATTTCTGCAATCAGAGAATCTTTCTGATTAAAAGCCTGAAGTTCTGCGATAAATAGGTCAACACATTGAATCAGCGTATCCTGAGATGTGTTTTTCTGCATGGAAATACTAACAACTATCTTATCCAAAAATCTGGATTTGGATAAGGTACTATGATAATTACTGATCTTGCCATCATTGGGTATCATCTTGGAAATATCTTCCTCCAGACGGATTCTGGATGCAAAGAAAGCAAGTAGTATAAATGCAGAGATAAGTATAGTGAAATAAATGTATTTTCGCTTTCTGAAGAACTCATATATCCATACAAAAATTCTATCCATGTATTAGATCCTTTCAGGCAAATGTTTGCTTGTTTATTCGTTTGAAGATACCCACTGACAAAATATATCCTAGCCCGCCTGCCAGAACGGCGAGTAGTACACTTCCTAAAAGATATTGGTAGAGATACCGACTTGCTTCTGCCAGGGTAATAGTTGTTGAGAAGATAATTTTAGTTGAATTACCCAAAACCAGAGCACCTGCCAGATTACTTAAATAAAGAATAACAGGGATCATGGGCGGAATACTGATGTTGGAAGCCAGAAGTACCAGTATTTTATTAAGGCGAAACAACTTTGCCAGAATAACTGCCAGCAACATCTGGTAACCCCAGGCAGGAATAATACCCATAAACAAGCCAAACCCAACAGATAGTGCTTTGGTATGTGCCGACTCATGAGAAGCCAATGTTGCCTCAATTATTTTTTTTTTTAGACCGCTTAGCGAGAAGTTTTTAATGAATGAGTACGGATGGTACCAAAGTAGGGCAATCGTAACCAGCACAGTGTTCAATACACTGATTCTGCTGAAGTCCTTAAAAGGGCGAAAATGAGAAACTCGTTCACCCGCAGGTGGATAATAGACACTGACAGGAGCAGGAATAACACTGATACCATTCCATACTGCCCTTACCATCACTTCTATTTCAAATTCAAATTTACGGGTAACGAAGCGAATATTCTGCAAATCCTGAATTGGGTAAAGTCGGTAACCGGATTGTGTATCCGGAAGCTGGAGCCCTGTTTCTACATAAAACCAGAAATTGGAAAACTTATTGCCAAAGCTGCTTTTACCAGGTATACCCGGCTGGTCCATATTGCGGGCACCTATAATAATGCTGTGTGGATGTGTTTCGAGTTTTTCCAGAAATATACCTAAATCGGACGGCATATGTTGCCCATCCGAATCAATAGTGATTGCATACGTATATCCAGAGGTAACTGCTGCAGCAAATCCTGTGCGTAACGCTTTTCCCTTACCTTGATTGGTAGCATGCCTGACTACCTGAATCTGAGAAAAAGATGAGAGTATAGAGGAGGTACTATCAGTAGACCCATCATCTACAACTATGACATGTGAGGTATAGTCCAGTACACCACTAACCACTTCGGCAAGTGTTTTCTCATTATTATAGGTAGGAATAATCACACAACATTGGTGCTGATCAAACTTTACTGATATGTTTTCACTGGTAGAATGCATCAGATGTTTTGCAATTGGCCTGTAAACTTAAAAACAATTGTTTGATCCTGACTAATATACGATGTAAAAGTAATGTTATTTGTGTCTGAATTCCTGATTTCAATTGTAACTTTTACTTTATCATTTATTTCCGGATTAATAACAGACAGAAATTTGATGTTGCCAGCATGAGTGAGAAGAGTCTGATGTGGATGTACTTTTTCAATCAGTTCTTTTACCAGCTGAACCATACATACACCGGGTAGTATGGGCATAGAGGGGAAATGCCCTTTGAAAATAGGATGAGATACGTTGATTTGGGCAGATACTTCTATTTTCTCCTGATGATCAAACTGGAGAATGGTGTATAAATTGTTAATCAACATGAAGCGTTACGTAAATTTGAATAGAGATAAGCGAATCTCGAGATTGAAGTTAGCATGTTTAATCAGAATCTGACGGGCATATATGCCTGCATACTCTGTATAGTGGATTGTATATTTTAATTTGTATTTTCTTCCATAGGTATAGGCAATACTTGTCAAAGTATTGTCTGATCCCGGTTCTGCAAAGATCCAGTCGTTTTTGTATGTAAACCGAATAATCGGTCTTTTGTTTTGATAAAATAGGGTTTTATGAGTATATAAATCCGTATCCCACAAAAAAGCAGTTCTAAGGTCTGATACAATAGTCTGAATGACCGCTCTGGAACGTAGTTGTGGCAGACAATCTTTTACTTCAAAGGTATCTTTGGAGATGCTGATGTCAAAAAAGCGTAACCCCATTTCTGAAAAGAAGGTTACCAGCAATGTATTATTCTTTTTTCGTAGCCCTAAGATTCCACTCAGTGATTTGCCATAGGTACGTACACTCGTTTTGTAAAAAACAGCTGTATCCTGAACAATGCCATTCGGAAGGGTAAAAGAGCTTTGTTCTGATGACTGAATACTATTTTTATAGGGATGCCTTCCACAACCACATAGAATCAGACAAAGGACTATAATACTATTTAATAATAAACCCTTCATCTGGCAAGTTGTTGTTATAAACCCGGTTAATAAAGTTAATGTGGGTATAATCACCCCCTTTTTCGCTTATTTCAACAGCTACTACCTGATAACTGGACTTCTGAACAAATATCTTCACTTTGTCAAGATATTCCTGAATGGATTTATCTTTTGGGGTCATATCAACCAGAAAAAGAGATTTATTTTCCTGATAATTGATAACAAAGTCCGGATTGTCCAGGATATTGCCCTGTACAGACTGAATCATCAGATCATTGATATATTTAAATAGTTTGTTGCTGCGTGTATCAAACTTGCTCACCTTATCATTGTCTTTTACATAGGCTTTTCCGTTGTATAATGACATGCTATATACAAATGGGGTAGTATATTCAATTTTCATCTTATCAGGCTTTTTATAACTCAGATTTCCTTTGGATATAACTTTCTGTGCCAGAAAAGAGAGTTGTTTTTCCTGAACAAAGTTGCACTTCATGGAAGATATAGACTGATTAGTCTGATTGAGTTTAGTCTTAAACGTCTGTATCTCCTTCATTGGCTGATAAGGATCATCTTGTGATACAAAAGAGAAACAGGCAAGAATAACAAAAAGGAGGAGGCTTGAGAATATGTTCATTCGTGAATAAGTTCAGGTATAATATCTGCTTGTAAACCTTTGGCTGTGGTTAGTTTTAGAAAATCGTCCAGAACAGTAGCTGTATGCACAATGGTGTCATGCAATAGCACTATATCTCCTGCCTGCACATTTTGTATTCGGTGCATAATGGATAGTGGGTCTTTAGCCACAGTATCAAAAGACCGGATATTCCATCCCACAAGTTTTAGGCCATACCTTTTTATAGCACCTGCTATTCGTGGATTTGTGACTCCAAAGGGAGGACGATATAACTTGCTGGAATGACCTGTGGTTATTTTAATAAGACTTTCTGTCTGTCGAATTTCGGCTTCTATGGCTTCTGCACTTAAAAAGCCATGTTTTGTAGTATGGCTGTAACTGTGATTTCCAATGAGATGGCCTTTGTTTCTGATCTCGTTTAGTATATCTGGATGCTTTTCTATTTTATGTCCAATACAAAAGAAGATAGCCCGAGCTTTGTATTTTTCCAGTATATCTAAAATTTGTAAGGTATAAATAGGATCAGGTCCATCGTCAAAGCTTAATGTAAATATAGTAGAAGGACGATTAGCTTTACATATTGCCTTTGCATACAAACCGGCATCCATTCTGAAAGATCCATAGATAATAACTGCCACATAAAATATACTTACTAAAACTCCTGCCCACAGTATTCTTAGGTCATAGAACAGGGATAACCCAAGAATGCCGCCAAGCACTATCAGATACCCAAGTTGAACTTTCCGAAATAGCATAAATGAAATAATCAGAAGGCAAAAGAGCTAAGAAAATAGCTATCAGACAAGTAGATTAGAATAAGAAGGATAATTCCTATAGCAAATATAGGTGTATTGGGCTGTCTGAAAAATAAAATAAACAGGTATCTATTACATCCTCAGTTTATTCTTGTGTGGACTCTGGTTGTACCAATAAGACTAGCGAATGGTATTTCTGGTCAATCTGATTATAAATCAATACTGTTCTGACAGAAGTTTTTTTTCCTTGTGTTTTGATGCAATGTTCTGGAATCTGTTGATTTTTTATGCTATGTGCACCTAGCCAATAGGCAAACGCTGAAGCTGTAAAGTATTCACCTGTGTAATTTTTGTATTGAACATAGGTAGCATCAGGTATCAGGGATGATAATGAAATGCTGTAATTACCCTGAATAACAACATCTATGGAATCTGGAGTTATTCTGTGAAGTGTCAAACAATCTTGTATCCAGTGAAGTGTTGATGTCTCATCCATCTTGCCATAGTGTAGTTTGATGAACTCAATAGCTGCATAGGATTGAGAAGACTGTTGTGATGAAAGTAATAAACTGCTTGCACCTTCTCCAATAGGAGCAGGCCAGATATTCATTCTATGTATAATTTCATAAATATTGGGTGTCATTTCATCTGCTGAGTGGAGAAGAATAGTGGTGCAACTCTGATCTTTTAGCATCAGTATGCTATCCAACAAGGCCGACTCAAACGAAAAGTGACGTTGAGAATATGTATAGTTAGGACCCGTACATTTTAAATGAATGGCAATCTGACTACTTACTGTATTATGAGTAGACTGGATAAAAGAGGTAGGAGAGAGTGGAGCGTGCTCTGTATTTTCTATGATGGAAGTGAGAAACTGCTCGGAATCTTCCAGACAGCCTAGTCCCGTTCCTGTTATGATGGCATCAGGCATATCAACACCTGCATCCTTAAGGCAATGGATCGCTGTAACCAGTGACATTTTCTGTAAACGTCCCATACGGCGGATAGCTGTAGGAGAGAGAAGTGTCTTATATACAGGTTCCTGACATTGAAGATAGGGCGTTGTAGAATTGGTTACATTCCCCGTCATAAAGCTGGTATCTAAGGTAGATTGTGGCGAGATACAGGAAAGACCATTAATATAGATTTTGCTCATGAATATCAGATTTACCCAGATAGACGTCTTGTGAGAATAGATCAGAGAATAATTAACATCTGGAAAATATAAGAGAAGAATTATTGCCTCCAAACCCAAACGAGTTGGAAAGCACATGCTTTATAGTCTGAGAAGAACCTAAGGCAACTTCAGGTTTGATTGTTAGCTCATCCATGGGATCTGAAAAGTTCAGATTAGGATAGATGAGGCTATGGTTGATCGATAAAATGGATAAAACCGCTTCAAGACCGCCAGCAGCAGCCAGTGTATGACCTGTCAGGGCTTTGGTTGAACTGAATGGTGGTACATTTTTACCAAATAACTTTTCAATTGCTCTGCCTTCTGAAAGATCGTTGGTAGGAGTGGCTGTACCATGTGTGTTGATATAACTGATATCTGCTGGTGTAAGCTTACTCCGTTGCATGGCCTGTACCATCGCTGAATAAGCTCCTGACCCATCAGGAGCAGAAGCTGTCTGGTGATAAGCCTCACAGGTATTAGCATAACCTGTGATCTGACATAGTGGCTTGCGTCCGGATTTTGTCAATGAACGCTTGGATTCCAGCACCAGAAATGCTGCTCCTTCGCCCAGGTTAAGTCCCTTACGATTTTTATCAAAAGGTCTGCATGGTTCGTCTGATAATATCATCAGAGAGTGAAATCCATTAAGGGTGAAATTACAGAGAGCATCGGCTCCTCCTGCAATCACTATATCATACATGCCATGGTGAATTAGACGTATAGCATGGATAATGGCATTGGTAGCTGATGAACAGGCTGTACTACTGGTTGCTATATATGACTGAATGCCTGCCTGTTCAGCTAGTTCTTCCGTAATACTTCCACAATCATGTACGCGAGCATAGCGGTAATTTGCTTTTTCAGGATTCTTGAGAAAATCTGCATAGAAAATTTCGCCTTTATCCATACCTCCAATGCTTGTAGCTGAAATCAGTGCTGCCTGACTACGTTCGATAGAACCTAGCTCTGCCATCTGTGTTGCTTCCTGCATGGCCTGTATAGCAAGCAATGTTGTTCGGGAATAGGTTCTTTTTGAGGAAGCATTGTGTAGGTGATTCTTTAACTGCGGGTCTGTATATTTGATTTCCCCAACAGGAAGTGTATCAGCCAGATGTGTATCCAGTATAGAAATAGCACCAATTCCACTTTTCGATTGATAAAGTGATTGTAGTGTTTCAGGAATATTCATTCCTATGGCAGACACCATCCCAATACCTGATACAAAGACTTCTCCCTCCATCAATTATGAATTTGCGGTCTGTTTGGCTTGAATAAAATCTGCTATACTGCGTACAGATTTGAAAACTTCTTTGCCTTCATCTGCATTATTAACCTTTGTTTTGTATTTTTTCTGTAGTAGCACTATTAATTCCAGCGCATCAATTGAATCCAGTCCCAGACCTTCTCCAAACAAAGGAGCATTTTCATCAATGTCGGCAGGAGTCATATCCTGTAGATTCAACTGTTCAATGATATCATTCTTTAACTCTTCAATCAGGGTATTCATATATATAGACTAGTTAATGTATTGTAATTAAACGGCAAAGCATTTGTGTCTGATGTAGTTTCCACCCACACCAGCAAAATATCGGGTTGTTTTTGGTAATAATCTAGCCAACCTACCAAGCTGGCATTGATCCTCTTCTGAAGAAACAATTCTGTTGTATATTGGCAAAGTAAATCATAATCTGGTACAGATGATAAAGTAAATAGATTCTCTCCTTTGATTTTGTATCGGATACATAATTCACCCATTACAATATTAGGCAGTGTATATACAAACAGCGCAGGACTTGGGAAAAAATTATCTGGTTGTAAGGTCTGCTGAAACTGTTCATCTGTATCCAGAGATCCATGTTGTCCGGAAAGGATGATTCCAATCTCTGCTGAAGCATATGAAAGCGGATTCTCCTCAAATAACCATTCACCTGCCAGAATACCATACTTGCATAGTGTACCCATCTTAAAAAACTTAGGATAACTGAGATGCAAATGTGCATATAAGGCTTGTGGATCATATACTGCATCTGCCGAAGGTAAGTTAACCAACCCGTTATGGGTGTTAATACCTTTGGAGGATATGCGACAGTATTTGGTTACAAAGAGATCCATTTTACAAGATAGATGCAAATATATTATTTGATTAAGATGATACCTGTTTTTCCAGAAGTAAGACTGCATTACCTCCTCCAAACCCTGATGCTGTTTTTAGTGCACAGGTATAGTTTCCTGTGTGATTTTCTGTAATTACTGGCAACGGAACACTGGTACCTGTTTCGTGGAATCCAGCTGAAGTGAGTAATTGGTTATGTTGCAGGCTGCGTGCTGTCAGAATGGTTTCTATAATGCCCGCTGCTCCCAATGTATGTCCGATATAGCCTTTGAGACTATTTACAGGTACTTGTGCTAGTCCGCAGCGTTGAAACGCCAGTGACTCCATTTCATCATTATAGATGGTTCCAGTACCATGTGCATTGATAAACTGAATGTCCTCCGGATCTTTGCCTGTGGTCTGTAATACAGACTGAATGGCTAATGCCAGTCCGTCACCAGTACGTGAGGGGCCTGAAATATGGTTGGCATCATTGGATGACGCTACTGCTTTAATCTGGATAGATGTGGGATTAGGTTCTAGTGTAAGAATTATTGTTCCACATCCTTCTCCCAAAGAAATACCTGCTCTCTTTTTATCAAATGGTGTACAAGGAAAGGGACTGATTGCCTGCAAAGAATAGAAACCAGCCAAGACAAAGAACGAAAACAGATCTCCTCCTGTAACGATGGCTCGTTTGTATTTTCCCTGGTGTAGCAGAGTATATGCCAAGCCTATTGCCTGTACCCCTGAAATACAGGCATTGGAAACTACAAGAGGTATACCTGGATAGTGTAGATAGGTTGTGACTGACCTTGCCATCTGATCCAGATGCAAAGATGATGATATAGTTGTCTGTTTTTGGAGTAGCTCAATATTTCCTTTTGTAGAGGAAAATACATATAAATTATCCGGATCTTCGGCCTCAATACTTGCTGCATGGCAAGCTTGCTGAATAGATTGGATAAACAGACTTTCCAGATAAGTATGTGACCCGATATTGGAAAACGTTTCTTTATTGAGCACTGATGCATAGAAATCTCCAACACGGGTGTTTGTATGCAGCTGAATGCCACTAACACCATTGCTTATCGCCTCAAAATTCTCTTCTGTTGTTTGTCCCAGAGGAGTAATAATATGATCACCAATAATGTAAGCAGGTGTAGGCATAAAGAATGAGGAAATAGCAAAAAATATATGCGGAAAATAAATTTTATTTAAGTTGATAGTGAGTTTTCCAATCAGACAGGAAGTCTGGAACGGTAATGCACAGATTTCGGTTTGTATCCAGAAATACCTGTATGGTTTCTCCTGTTGCAATTAATTCCTGAGTATCCTTCTTTTTGATTTCGTATTGAAAAATAACTTTTGCTGCTTCTGTCTCTACATAGGTAATCTTTACAAGGGCGATATCTCCATACACCAGGGGTCTTTTGTAATCACAGTTTAGTTTTACAATAGGCATAACAAATCCCTTTTGATACACTTCCAGATAATGCAAACCATATTGTTTTCCAAACCCCTCACGTGCATCTTCAAAGTAACGGACGTAATGTCCATGCCATACAATATGAAGTGAGTCTACTTCGCTGAATTTAACCTCTACTTCTGTTTCAAAAGAAAGCATACAAACTTATTTTTTCAGAACAATTTTCATTTCACAGCTGGCAATGATTGTATTGTGCAGCTGAATTTCTCCTTTGATTAACGTAATATCCAATACAGTATCCAGAACAGTGACCTGAGTAGTGATTATATCACCTGCTTCAGGAAGTTGGAAAATTTGTAAATGTTTGATAGCTCCAATAAAACCTACAGGTATTGGCTGTTCTTGTTTTACAAACTGATATCCCGTTCCGGCAGCTGCTGTCTGGGCAATATTTTCAATCAACCCTGGTTCTTTTAACTGATTCTCCTCCACAAATAATCCATCTGCTTTAACCAGAAACTTGGTAACTGTAGTGACTCCATCCGATTTATGCAACTCATCCACCATGACAATTGGAGGTTGCTGAGGAATGAATCGGGTAATATCAAGAACAGGTAATGTTATTTCTTCTTGCATTGTAATAATGTGTGACTGATGCCAATATTATCGGTTTGTTCTACAACTGTAAATCCAGCTTTTTCTATGCAGGCGATAAATATATCCGAACGATACATCTGACTATTGCCATTGGCCATACAGGTAAAATACAAGGAGGTTTGTTGCAGACAGAATGCTGATGTTGGATACTTTTGCCGATCCCAGAATGTCTCCATAATAAACAGTGTGCCATTTTCTTTTAATGCCTTGTGGGCCTTAGTAGCTATCTCTGTAATTTCTTCATCAGAAAAGCAATCCAGAAACTGACTCATCCAGATGGCATCAAATCCAGTGGGAAGAGTGGCTTCTGGCTGGAGAATATTGACAGGATAAAAAGAGATCCGGTTTTTATCAGGATGCTGAGAAGTTTCCTCTTTCGCCATTACTATCTGTTGTGGCAGATCTGCAATGGTAACCTGTACTTCTTTACTGAAATCTATACATTGTCTGGCCCACTTACCTGTGTTACCTCCAACATCCAGTAATGTAGAGGGTGTATGACTAAACACAATGGGAAGAACTTTGGAAAAAGAGTCGTCTGAATAGAAATGGTCAAAGGCAAACCAGCTTTCCTTGGCCTGTAATGGTAGGGAAGACAATGCCTGATAGATGGTAGACCATTGCTCTCCAAAGTGTTTTAGGCCTATGGGTTTTCCTTCCTGAATAGACTCTGTAAGGTGAAAGAATCCCTGATAGTTTATATCATTGACAAAATCCATATTGGCTCTTGTCATAGGATCATGCAGAATAAAGAATCCTGTTTTGGTCAGGACATATTTTTCGTTCTGCCACAATAGCAAACCTATACCCAGGCCAGCTTCAACCAGTACTCGTACACCATATGCTGAGATCTGAGTAACAGATACGATTTCTGGTAGTGTTAGCCCATCTGTACTATTGTCAATTGCTTCCAATATCTTCAGATCTCTCAATGCTTTTGTTGCCTGAAAGACCATTGGACCAAATGCTATTTTTTGTGCCTCATGTTTGGCTTCAATTGCGGATAATTTTTCTTTCTGATAGAATGAAAGCGATGAAAAGGTATCTGGATTCTGAATATTCATGGGCGGTCTACTTTCCAAAAATCATAATAATTAAACCATTGATAGGGATACAAACGAATAGTATCTTCTATCTGTCTGATGTACTCATGCACTGAATGAGTGAGTAGTTCGGTGTAGTTACTGCTTCTGGGTGATGGGAGATATATCGGTTCAGAGGCTTTCAGATGATATTTGTTCCAGCTTTGCTTTGTTGAAAAAACAAAGGAGACAGGAACATTATATCTTGCTGCTAGCTGATAGGGGCCTATTGGAAATAGTGCTTCTTTACCAAGAAATTGAACAGAAATAGTTCTGGCTCCGGTAGTAAATCTATCACCATGTATACACAATAACTCTTTTTTTTCCAGGGCTTCATTGATCTGGTATATATGGGAAAGATCTTCTTTGATAGCTATAATTCTGATCCTACTACTCCCTTTAACACTTTCCAGATAAGATTTGATCTTCTGATGTTCTCCATCATACATAACAATATTGATAGTACAGGAAAACTTTTGTAGCAGATGTCCGGCAATTTCCCAGTTACCAAGGTGAGCACTGACCAGTATACCACCACTTCCGGATAGACACATTTGTTCCAGGTATTGTTCTCCATCAAATTGATAGTGAAAGCGACTATACCCTGCCAGAACTGCTACCCGGTCAATAAGTGATTGTCCAAATACAAAGTAATTTCTGTAAATACCTACTATTGAAGCTGTTTTTGAAAGCTTTAATCTATTATGTAAGTATGAGTAAATAACCTTGGTGCTGTGACTGGAAAATAGAAGATAATAGAGTGCTACAAAGTAAAGAATGAAGTAAGCAGGTAAAAGTCCCAGGTATGAAAGAATAAACACAAATATCTTATACCCTAGGACTGTTCCCTTGGATTTGCCACTCCATGCACTCATTATTTCTCCTGCAGTTGATGCTCTACTCGCTGCGTAATATAATTGTAGAAGTCTGCAAAAGTATTGATACCTGCAAAATCTTCACTTTTTACTTTAAATCCAAAGTTGCTTTCTATTACAACCACCAGATCAACATAATCCAGACTATCTAATTCTAGCGTTTCTTTCAATACTGCTTCCGGTTTTATTTTATCTGCATCCACTTCAAATTCTTCAACCAGAAATTCATTAACCTTCTGTACTATTTCTTCGGTATACATACTGTTTAAACTTTTAGTGATGTTAGCTAATTTTTCTTACGATTATAGACGAATTGGTTCCTCCAAATCCAAATGAGTTGGACAAGAAAGTATTGATATTTGTATCAACAGTGGTGGCTGCAATATTTAAAGGAGCTGAATGCTCATCTGGATTTTCAAAGTTAATATTAGGGGCAACAAACGAATTCTGCATCATCAATAGAGAGTAAATAATCTCACTGGCTCCTGCCATCCAGCATTCATGCCCCGTCATGGACTTGGTAGAACTTACTAGTGGTCGGGATTGTCCAAAAACTTCATGAATTGCTTGTGCTTCACAGGCATCTCCTACAGGAGTAGATGTTGCATGTGCATTGATATAGTCTATCTCATGAGATTGTATCCCTGCGTCTTTCAGTGCATTACGCAATGAACGGGCTGGCCCTTCTATATTAGGCTGAATGATATGATTGCCACTGGATGAAAATCCATATCCTATAATTTCAGCAAGAATGGGGGCATTCCGTCGTTTGGCAGACTCATAACTCTCTACAATGACAGTGGCTGCACCACCACTGGGAATCAATCCATCTCTGTCTTTATCAAACGGACGAGAGGCTTTGGTGGGTTCAGATTCCCGAATTGAGAATGCACTCAATCCATCAAAGCTACCCATCACATATTCATTGATTTCTTGTGCACCTCCACTAATAATACAATCCTGATAGCCGTGCCTGATTAGAAAATAGGCCATCCCGATAGAATGAGAACCACTCGCACAGGCTGCACTGACTGTCATATTGATCCCTTTCAATTTGTAAATAGTTGAAAGGTTCATGGTGACCGTACTGTTCATGGACTGGAATATACTGCCAGAGCCTACTAAGGTGTTGTCCTTTTTCTGTCGTGCAATATCTGTTGCTTCAATGACTGCTTTTGCTGAACTATCATTGCCATATAATATTCCAATTTCATGATCTTCCAGGTATTGTTCGTCTATATGCGCAAGCTGCAAAGCCTCCTGAGTAGCCAGATAGGCATACTCCACCTGTTCTGCCATACTTACCCGGGTACGTCTATCCAGAATGCCTTTCAGATTCGGTTGCTTTACTATTCCGGTTAGAGCAGACCTGAAGCCGAGTGCTTTGCGGGGTTCATCATAGATAATACCAGATTTTCCCTGATACAAAGAATCTCTTACTTCATCCAGGTTTGTTCCCAAACATGAATAAATACCTATACCTGTTATTACAACTCTATTGAGCATAGTCAAAACAAATTATGAATATAGTCCGCCATTGATTGAGATAACCTCACCTGTGATGTACGATGAGTTTTCTGATGCAAGGAACGAAACTAATTCAGCAACTTCTTCGGGTTTTCCAAATCGATTTACTGGAATCAGGGCTTTTATCTCCTTTTCATTCATATCAGCTGTCATTTCAGTAGTGATGAATCCTGGAGCTACTGCATTAACAGTAATACCGCGTCTTCCTACTTCCTGGGCCAGCGCTTTGGTCGCTCCAATTACACCCGCTTTTGCTGCAGAATAGTTGGTTTGACCTGGTACTCCTTTTAACCCGGATAATGATACAATGTTTATAATTCGACCAAACTTTTTTACAAGCATAGGGTTAAGTACCTGTTTAGTAATATTATAGAACCCTCCCAGGCTAATATTTAAAACGGAATCCCAATCCTTTGGTTCCATCCATAACATCAGTGTATCTTTCCGGACTCCCGCATTGTTAATAAGAACTTCAATGGTTTTATCTTTATTCGCTTCAATCCACCCCCCCAGTATAGTTTCTACCTGATGACGATCTGATACATCAAATTTTAATAATTGTCCCTGTCCTCCTGCTTCGTGAATTTGTGCCAATGTTTTTTCCGCTTCCAGATCATTCGATAAATAATTTAGAATAACAAAAAAACCATCTTTTGCCAGTTTTACAGCAATTGCCCTGCCAATTCCTCTTGCCCCTCCTGTTACTAATGCATATTTCATTTAAAATAGACTAAATTTATTAATTGCTGAAAATCAATATAGGTATATATAGTACAAAGACAAAATTAGTATAAATGTACATAAATTGTACTCTTCTGATACCTGCTAATGTATAGATTGTTAAAATCCTGTACTAAGAAAGCACAAATCTTTTACCTGTTGTATCTTCTCATATTGTGGCTGATCATCTGTAAAAGCCTGAAATGTCTGTTGTAGTTGATTAATAACTTGCTGATTGGCCTTAGAAAGTTTTTCTTTTATATTCAGTATATCAATCGCTTGAACCAGTGCCATGAGTTCAATTGCCAGAACTTGAGATGCATTATCAATTACTTTATTACAAATCAGAGCTGCATTAGTTCCCATACTGACAATGTCCTGATTATCATTGTTATTGGGAATACTATGCAGGTACATAGGATAGGACAGGGTCTGAATTTCTGCGGTTGTAGAAGTAGCTGTAAATTGTACTCCCTGAAAACCAAAATTCAACCCCAAAACGCCTTTGTTCAAAAAGGGTGGAAGCTTTTCATTGATCCTGTGATTCATTAGATAGTTTAGCTGACGTTCAGATAACATGGCCAGTTTTGCTATGGCAATTTTTACTTTATCCATCTCCAGCGATACATAATCTCCATGAAAGTTGCCTCCATGAAATACATTCTCCACCTCGTGATTAACAATAGGGTTATCATTCACCGAGTTCAATTCTTCTACGACAAGCTTTTCTGCCAACTCAAGTGTATCTTCCACTGGGCCCAGAATCTGAGGGACACAACGGATAGAATAATATTCCTGCACTTTTTCTTCAAATACAGGGTCATCAACCTTTTTGTAAAGGTGTTTGGTGCGGGATTTTACCAGCTGACTACCAGAGACCTGTTCCCGTATCTTTTTTGCGATATTGTTTTGTCCCTTGTGCCATTTTACTTCATTTAATTCTATAGAGAAGAAGTCGTCATATGATTCTGTTATTTCTGTAATCAAAGATGTGGCAACAACAGCCCAATGAAGCACTTTTTTTGCCTGAATAAGGTTGACCAGTGCAATACCTGTCATAAAAGAGGTCCCATTCATGATGGCTAGCCCCTCCCGAATATGTATAGCTAGTGGTTTCAGCTGTAGTTGCTGAAAAACCTGGGATGCCGGAAGTATCTCTCCTTTATAATGTACTTTCCCTTCTCCAATAAGGCACAATGATAGATGTGCTAACTGAACCAGATCCCCACTGGCTCCAACCCCTCCATGTTCATATACTACAGGTGTAACCTGGTGATTGAGTAGATCTTTTAATAAAAGAACCAGTTCTTCATGGATGCCGGATCTGGCTTGAATAAGGCTATTGAGACGAGCAATCATGGCCGCTCTCACAAAAAGAGGAGGAAGCATGGCACCTGTACCTGAACAATGACTGCGAATCAGATTGTATTGTAATTGTACCCGATCTTCATCACTTATCTTGTATTGGGCCATTGGTCCAAAACCTGTATTGATGCCATATATTACTTTATCCTTCGCGAATTTCTCTAAAAAAGAAAAATTTGAACGGATATTCTGAAGTTTGGCTTCATCTATTGAAATAGACTCTTTTGCTGATAAATGGGTAATGAAATTGTTTAATTCCAGTAGTTTTTCTCCGATAGATAACATTTTAAATCATAGTATGTTGCAAAACTACGTTTTCTTTTGCAAAATGAATAATGGCTGACTTTAATTGCATTATTGAAAATGCAAAAAATACTTTATAAGGTTGTGCGACGATCAATAAAATCTACTGGTTTGCGGAAATTGAAGCTCATCTTTATTGCATTGATTTCCTGAGTGGTTGTCACTAAAATATCTGGAGTAACCCGTATCCTTGCCTGAAAATGCTCCTTAATACGAGAAATAAGATCGGCATCTTTTTCATTGCCTGCTACATATATTTTAATGCAGTCAAGCCCCATTTCATCTGTAACCACTTCTGAATAATAGGCTGAAATATAATCCAGTTCATGCAGGAGTTCTGTGAGAGCAGGGGGGTATA
The DNA here is from genome assembly GCF_030068545.1 of Xanthocytophaga flava. Classification (NCBI taxonomy): domain Bacteria; kingdom Pseudomonadati; phylum Bacteroidota; class Cytophagia; order Cytophagales; family Rhodocytophagaceae; genus Xanthocytophaga; species Xanthocytophaga flava. The sequence goes on from NZ_JASJOR010000029.1 coordinate 64,213, forward strand.
ATGTTGTGCCTTTATATTTGATCATCTGATTTTTGCGCCCCTGTAAAGGCCCAAGTCGAAGAGTCGTACGTCCACATTCACAAAGTGACAGATGGTATTGGCAAATATCTCCGGTTTTGAAACGTAACAAAGGCATACCTTCTATACCTAATGTGGTAATAACTAACTCTCCTGATGTCCCTGGAGGTACAGGTTCATCCTGTTGATCTACTACTTCAGCAAACACCAGTTCTGGTAAGTGGTGTCCTCCCTTTCCTGCATGACATTCTGTAAAAGCTGTTGCCATTTCTGTTGAGGCATAGGTAGAGTAAAGGTGTATCGGCCATTTATCTGTGATTTTTTGACCTAATACATTAAGCGAAAAATCCTGGTTCCGAATAGGCTCTCCTATACATATGATTTTGGTAACTGAAGTTGCAGAAGGATCAATCTGATTTTTTTCTGCATACTCCAGCATCTTGAGTATAAATGAAGGAACTGCAATTAAAACAGTTGTCTGATGTTCTTTGATAAGTTTCCACTGAAGATCCGGAAGTCCAGGACCTACCCGTAACAGTGATGCTCCTATTTTACGTAACCCCAGTACATAGGCTATACCTGCCATAAACAGCCTGTCTGAGGTAGTAGTAAGCTGTACAATATCCTCTCGATGTATGCCTGCTATGGAAAGGGATTTAGATTCATTGATTGCTAATCGTTCCAGATCATTATCTGTAAGATAAAAAGAAACAGGAGCACCTGAGGTTCCGGAAGTACTAACAATGTCCGTAATTCTAGATAGAGGCTGACAAAGAAATTCTTTATTGTATGTCTGTATATCAGCTTTGGTTGTAAATGGGAATTTACGAATATCTTCAATTGATACGAGACTTTCTTCAGTGAGTTGGTATTCTGTTAGAATTCGTTCGTAATAAGCCGAATTCAAACGCATGTAATGTATTTGTTTCTGTAGGACTTCTAACTGAGACTGTTGTTGTTCTAAAAGAGTATAGGAAACGAATGTCATTAGTCTGATTCAATGATCACAAAAGCAAAAGCTTCTGTAGATGAGTGTGACATACTTATATGTACTTTAGGTGTAAAGGTAAACAGGTTTGTGAAAAGCATTCTAATAGTATCATTTATTTCGATGTAAGGTTTTCCATCTGACTGGTTATGTATAACGATCTGATTGAGGGGAATGGATAAATCTATACCTGTTCCTATTGCCTTCAAAAAGGCTTCCTTTGCGGCAAACCGGGCTGCAAAGGATTCATATTTCTTGGTTTTTCGATTGCATATTTCAATTTCAACAGAAGAAAAAACATAGGATAGAAAATCCGGATTTTTAGAGATCTTTTTCTGGATGCGTTCCACATCCACATTGTCTATGCCTATTCCCAGAATCATAAATTTTCTTTACACTTTTGAATTACTTCCTCTATTGCCTTTCTCTCCTTATCAGAAGCCAAGTATTTGCTTTGTGCCATTTGAGCATATTGCAGGGATTTGGTGTAGTCTCTTTTTTGCTGATAATAGGTTGCCAGCAAAAGATAGGTATTAAAATATTCTTTATTTGATTCAATGAATTGTTTTTCTATTGCACTATTTAATACAAAGTCTTTCTGTGTAATCTGTTCTGCAATTTTTTTGTAAAACACTACATTTGTATAAGACGAGGTTGTTAAAAACGAATCAGCTGCAATAGTTTTGGATTCTATATTGATTAACTGTTTTTGTTGATCCAGAGGGTTTCCCTGAAAGACATCTGTAAGATTATACGCTTTGAATTTACCCAGATTATATGGATTGGAAGATACCCAAACCATACGTTGTTCTGGCATAAAGATAATTGCATGATGGGCTATCAGTTGATTTATCGCTGCTTCGTTGGTTAGCCCTATGTTTGTGTTGTGCAATCCCTTCTGATCTCGTAAGACATCTGCTACAGATTCATAAGTGAATTTGGACGTGTTATCCAGCAATTCATTCAGTCTCTCAAACCGTTTTTGTGTAGGGTTATTTTTCTGATGGTTAATATTCAGGGAGTCAGATTTAAATGTATTGCTTTGAAAGTGATTGGTACACAGAATACGAGATGATGATGCATCTGTTTGGTACATGCTGGTTTTAGTAGGTGTTTTTTCAATACTCACTACTTTGTGATCCTGTGCAGAACCGACTAATAACATCTCTGAAACAAATACATGACTTTTTTCTATAATATTGTATGCTTCCTGTGTTGTTCTGGCATACTGAAGCACTTGCCTGGCTACCAGTGAAATAGGCGTTGCTGTACCAGTAGGGATTTCGGATGGAGCTGCATTTAGTGTCACTGTAAGTCCATGTTCATTCATACCTGAAACCACTCCAATCATACCGCCCCAGGTAACAAGCATCATCTTATAGCCAGAATCAGGACGAACAAAGAGAACAATTTTATCCTGAGCAAATTTGTCTCCTACATAAAAATCAAAGTTGCGGCCTATAATAATCGAACCGTCTTCTGTTTTATCTCCCCATACACCAAAAGAAGTACAACCTACAAAGTTCATGTTCTGCATGGCATGGCCAATGTCATGAGCTCCATGATAATTTAAGATTCGCTGATAGGGTGGTGCAATATAATTGTGTTTGTCTGAAGCAAACCGGGAAACACCATAGATTTCTTTCTTATACTCTTCAGAGACATACTTATCCAGATCTTTATTAAAATAGCCTACTACATACTTTATAAAGTATTGATAAATAGTGGCTGGTAATAATTTATTCAGTGTTTCAACAAAAAAATCTTCCTGTTTATTGATTAATTCCTGTGATAACAGCCCATTGACATATCCCCGTTCGTATGCGTTGCCCTCAATATACATCTCATATAATCCTGCATCATTTTTTCGTATCCAGTTATTGCCACTGGCCCATCCACCCGAAATAGGAGTACGAGTATAGGAAAGTTGTTTTTCCTGTGCTGTTAAGATTGGATCATCAATGCGTGATATAAAATGCAAGCTAACTAAAAGAAGAATCAGACATATAACGAAACCTGCGAGGATTTTTAGAGCGAGTATACCAATCCTTTTTGCTTTAGATCTTTTAACTTTTTCTGAGGGAATATCTAGTTTGTTCATAGTTACATAGTAGCCGCCATGAAATGCTATTAAACGGCCGAGATGGTTTCGCAACGTCAAAAATACAGACTTTGTTCAGAGTTTCTATCTTATTTGATAGATCTCTGCAATGCTTCCAATGCTGTAACCAGATAAACCATAGGAGCATTCCAGTTAATAGCTATTTCATTAGTCGCATAAGAACAGTCAATGTCTGCATAACACTCATCTGCTATAGTAGTAGGGTACTCACACTTGTCCTGCTGTCCAGGATTGGCTCCACCTGCCAACAGTCCAGGAATAGGTGCATCAATACCATCTGCAATAGATGGTCTATGGTGCGGATGATGTGGAGATTTACTTCCTGAACCAGTTACATAACAATAGCCTGTTCCATTTCTGCCCAAAATAAAATCCAGATTACTAAGTGCATAATGAAGATAACGGGAATTGTGTGTAATCTGATAAGCATAAACGAGTGCAATCCCCTGATTAGCTGCCAGAGAATTGCTTCCCCAGATATAATCCTTGGCTGTTTTTCCCATGACGGTTCCGTAAGGCTGCATTTCCACATCTTTCAATAAATTATCTGCTAATGAGGTAATGTGTTTTTGGATAGAAGGCAAGTCTTTTTTTCCTGTTTGAGTGAGAGTACTTCCATAACGAGATAAGGTATAATAAGCAAGGGTCCTTACCTGATTCCAAGAAGGTATAGATAATGCATTATCCAGATCCTGTTTGATATAAGGGTAGTACTTATTATCCTTTGTGGTTACATATAATTCAGTCGCAGCCCATACCCATTCGTCTTTGTTACTTTTATCTTCATAACTGCCTGTGGTAATATCAGGGTCATTCTGCTGGTTAATAAGATTTTGTTGATACAGGACTTCCGGATTGTTTTGTGCCCATATCCATGCTTTTTGAGCAGATTGCAGGCAGGAGTCTGCCAATCCTGGCAGTTGCTTAGGATATTTTCTGAATACCCGGCTGGCCTGAGCCATTACAGCTGCAAAATCCAACGTAGCAATTGTATTTTTTTTGACTACATATCGGGGTTTGATAGCTCTGTCTGGCATGATCATACCATCAAAGGAAGCGTTGGTTAACTTGTGATAGACACCTCCATCTTCGGCATCCTGCATGGTAAGCATCCAACGTAAATTCCAGAGTATCTCATCCAACAGATCAGGGATAGCATTCTGACTTTCTGGAATGTTGGTATGGATAGTCTCCGTATATTTGGGGAAATCTTCATATAGTGACAATAAGGTTCCCATAGTGATGCCTGAATTAACGATGTATTTATTGTAATCTCCAGCATCGTACCAGCCTCTGGATGAAGATATGATAGTCCCTGCTGGGTGGTTGGCCGATGCTGCTGATGGATGAATGAGTATTTGTGTATCAGGATGACCTTCTGCACGAGCCCATTGTCCGGCAAATTTGCTGATAAGAGGAATAGAAGCCCGTTGGTAATAATAACTTTTCAAAGTGCTGACAGCCAATAGATGATGTACATTGTTTTTAATAGTAAAAGGGTACGAATAACCTACTGCTGGAATAGAAAGAATAAATGTTCCCTGTTTGTGAAAAGAAGAAAAATCTGCCAGACGAACTATCTTGCCTGAAATTGCATTAGTAACAGGTTTCTGAAGTTTTCCGGAAAAGAGGGTATCAGTATGTGTTGTGTTGAGAATATAGAAAGAAGACTCTTCTGCTGTTATAATGGCTGCTGTTTTAGGTCCATTGGGATAGAAGCCTATCTGGTTAAGCCGTATTTTATCAGATGTTGTCTGACTCAGTGCTGAATGTGAAAAACAAATGGTAAAAATGAAAAGCAAAAAAAACAAAGGACAGGTAAACCAATTTTTCATATACTAGGGGCTATAAAATACTATAAAGATGACTCGACAGACTATTTCTCAGGATTCGATAGGAAAACTACCCGATTAAATGAATACTTACAAATACTTTTCAGGATTAGAGTTATTTTCTTTATAGAACTATTTAATGAAGGATCATATATGAAGAATAGAGTATTAGCAGATCATATCTGGACATTAGGTATATGTTTAGTGCTTTTTGTACAATGTAAGCAGGAGAAAAAGTTCACGGGACATAAAACTGTTCGGGAATATACTACTGCTCAGATCAAATTTGATACACTAACATATCAGGAAAAAGTATACGTGCCTACTTATTCAGAAATATATCACAATGCGGAAGATCAGTATTTTCCTTTGCTTACTTCCTTAAGTATACGAAATACCAGTTTAACAGAGAATATGTATGTGAATGCTGTTGATTATTATGATACAGAAGGAAAGCAACTAAAAAAATACCTGGAAAAATCGATTGTACTTAGGCCTTTACAATCTGTAGAATTTCCGGTCACACATAATGATAAAGGAGGGGCTGGAGCCAATTTTATAGTGACATGGGGATGTGCAGCCAATATGATTCCTGTTATTCAGGCTGTAATGATAGGATCAGCTTATCAGCAAGGAATTTCATTTGTGACAGAAGGTGTGGTTATTGAGAAAAAAGGTCTATAGACAATAAAAGAAAACTTTTGGACAGATATGCTTGAAATTGATCTTCGTATTTTGGTGCCAATACAGTAGAGGCTTTGCCAATTTGGATAGAACTTCTCTCAATAAAGGCTATTTGGCTATATAGGACTTTTGTATGCGTAAAAACTGATCTGCAGGAAGGTGTTCTTCATGTCACTTTAAACTCAGGAGTGTAAGAATAGGTTTGTCACTGGTTTGTAGAAACATCTTACTATAATCTTTCAAACCCTCAAAATAGCAAACATCTTTGAGTTCAACCTTGATTTGCTTTTATTCTGAATAGACCATAAGGATGTCTTTTACGGGTGTATTTGTTGTGGACTGATTTTGCAGCATCTCAAACCATTCTTTGTCTTTGTTGGCTGCCTTTAGAAATTCTGTGTAACTGGCTAGTTTTTCCTAAATGTTTTGTGTTGCTGCCTATTGGAACATCTTCTCTAAAAGCCAGTTTTTAATTGTAGACCTCTATCTGAAAATATGATTAAGAATGCAATCAGAAATAATACTACGATTTCGTTTTCATCGCTGCTCGATACTATTTATTCAAAGGTATGGCTCTGTATAGAGCTAGAAAAGATGGACTAGAAGTAGGGGCGAAATGTATAGATAATCGTAGGAGCTGACTTGATGAAATGAGAAGTGAATAGGTTGGAAAATAGATGTTTTGCTCTAAAACAAAGAAAGTTTTATAATTTCCTTAATATAGATACAGAGTTTTAACGAATAGAAACATTTTGTGTTGATAAGTAAAAAATTGTTATCTAAATATAGAGGGTGGAGTACATTTGTCTGGTAATGTTACACCTTTTGTGAGATATTTCTTACATATGTAAATTATACCCTTAAAATCCATTTTGTAATCTTCAATGTTAAGGTAATATCAAAGTTGGTCGCACAAATAAAGTTTTCTGTCGTGTATATGTGTGATTTAATCCTTGTTGTAGTTCCTTTCCTGGATTGATCCGGTAACTAAATTTATCATCCCTTTCGTGAAAATATGTACTGATACATCCATTGAAATATCGATTATATCCACGATTTGAATATGATCTTACACCCAATCTGAATACATCTTATTTACCTATGTCTGCTTTAGAGTAATATTGGATTAGTAAAATCGAAAAGGATAGAAAATAAAGCGTTTAATGCATAAAATAATTGTGTGGTTATTAGTGTTGGGAGTGCCCAGTCTGCTAGTAGGACAATCTGTAAAAACAGATAGTCTGCATATAGCTGTATTGGGGGCAACCAACCCTGTGCAGAAGGCAGATGCATTAAATAATCTGGCAGACGCTTATCGGTTCAAGAATACAGACAGTACTATTTCTATTGGTACACAGGCACTTTTGTTGGCCAAGCGAAATGACTATGCAAAAGGCGAAATTATAGGATTATATAATGTTGGAAATGGGTACCTTTCCCAGGGCGATTATCATCGTACATTATCTTATTTGTTGAGAGCGTTGCGGATAGCAGAAGAACATGCGAATGATTCTGTTCAGCCAATGATTCTGAATAGTGTAGGGACTGTATATATGAAATCTGAAAAACTGGATCAGGCCATGTATTATTATGAGAAAGCTAAGCAACTTGCTGAGATACAGAAGGATAAGTTCTTGCTTGCTAAGATATTAGGGAACATTGGCAATATTTACTGGGCACAGAAAAAGATCATGGAAAGCCTGCACTACAAGCAGAAATCTTTGACTATTTCACGTGAGAACAATGATTTGATAGGAGTTGCTACAGAGCTATATAATATTGGTCTGATTTATCTCCAGCAAAACAGACATGATTATGCTTTGACATTTTATAAAGAATCATACAATTTATCTGAACGTCTGGAAGATAAAGAAGGGTTGGCATTCTGTTCATTTGATATGGGAGAAGTATATCTGCATCAAAAGGACTATAAGGCAGCCATTACGTATATCCACAAAGGGCTGGATCAGGCAAAAAAGCTGAAGAGTAAAAATTTGATCTATCGGGGATATGATTTGCTATTTCAATTGTATGAAAAGCAGAAAGACTATGTCAATGCATTAAGCTATCACAAGCTGGCTACTGCAATCAAGGATAGTATCTTTAGTCTGGAAAGAGAGAGAGCATTGAAAGAAGTACAGACAGATTATGATCTGAATAAAAAACAAAAAGAAATAGATCTTCTGTATAAAGATAAAACTATGCAGGATGCACAATTGCATAGTCAGTCGATACAACAGAATATCTTGATTTTTGGTCTTACACTGATTGCAGTTGTTGCATTGTTGTTCTGGATCAACATGCAAAGCCGTAAGAAGATAAATATGCTTCTTGAACAGGAAAATGAACTGGTTAGATTGCAGAAAGAAGAGATTTTTAATCAGACACAGGAAATCGCAGATCAGAATCAAAAACTAGAAGCTTTAAATGTAACAAAAGATAAACTGTTTTCTATTATCTCTCATGATTTGAGAAGTCCATTAAATACACTTCAGTCTATGTTGGAAATTGTACGGGATGGTATCTTATCTGAAGAAGAGACGGTAGAGATCACAGGATTATTGTATAAAAAAGTAAGACATACATCCGATTTGCTGGATAATCTGCTTAACTGGGCTAAAAGTCAGATGGAAGGAATTCGGATACATCAGGAAAATGTTAATCTCCAGGAGCTAATTCAGTCAAACGTCGATTTGTTTTTGCCTCAGGCATTAGAGAAAAAGATTGTGATGGAAAATAATGTGTTAATGCCTGTTTATGTAAATGCAGACAAGAATATGTTGCTGCTGGTTATTCGTAATTTGCTTAATAATGCTATCAAATTTACCACTGCTCAGGGATGTGTACGTATCTCAGCAGAGATCCAATCTGAGAAAGTGGTAGTTTGTGTTCAGGACACAGGAGTAGGAATTGACCCAGACCGAATCGATAAATTATTTAAAGTTCAGTCTCTTTTTACGACCTATGGTACATCTAATGAGAAAGGTACAGGACTGGGATTATTATTGTGTAAAGATTTTGTAGAGAAGAATGGTGGCGATATCTGGGTGAAAAGCTCTATAAATCAAGGTAGCCGTTTCTATTTCAGTGTTCCTCTATATGTTCAATTGAGAGAAATTTCTTCATTTACACTGGCTTCATAAATCAGTAAAACAATAAAATAAAAAAGAAGAGTCGTACTTTGCCATTTCATTGAATGAGCAAAATATGACTCTTCTTTTTGAATGGCTGATCTTGCATACCTTACTATAAAAGACCAATCTACTCTATTACTCTGTCGCTTGTGATGTTAACTGTGGTAGAGCTAATGCCGGAATTGAGGGCAGTTGTTTGAATGCCCAGATAAATGCATTGGTGTTTTCCAGTAGTTTAACAACCGTTTTTATATCCTCTGTAGGAACTGCAAAACATCCCTGACTATTTCCTTGTCTTTTATTTATCTGTGCGTTTTGAGAGGTAACATAGGGTGCAGCATGGAAAATAATACCTCTTGCTTCTGCCTGATCGTTTATTCCCCAATCTAATCCTACCAGCCGAAGGCTTAAGCCATGTTTACCATTAAATTGGTTTTTAGGAATGAAAACTCCAAGACTGGAGCAATTACTGCCTGAGTCGTTTGAAAAAATAGAGGCTTCTGCTGTTCTTCCTGTGCCTTTCCCATGGGCAACCCATGTGTGCAAAAGGCATTCTCCTGTCTTTAAATTTATAATCCACAACCGTTTTTCGTAAGAGGGTTTCGAAAAATCGACAACACAGGCAATCGTTCTGTTGGAAAGTTCTTTGTATTCAGAGGATAACTGTAATGCGTGTTGTTGAACATACGCAGGTAATAGCAGCTGGCCATAGGCATTCATCCCCATAACGGCAGCTATCAGAACAAAGAGTTTCTTCATGTAGCAAAGTAAGGTGTTATTAATGAAGGTAATTAGTAATTTTATAATAAGAAAGAGATGTAAATAGTTCATTCATAGGAGAAAATGTTGAAGAGTTCCTGATGAATTTTACATTTTTGATTGTTGAAGGGTACTTTGTTAAATAAAACGCCATCATAACATATCTATTTTATCAGAATCGATTTTTTTGTTTTTTTATTGTTACTAACCTGTTGGATTACAGCTTTATTATGGTGTTTTGGTGTGTTTTCTAAAAATCGGGAGGGCAATTTTATCCGGGATTTTTCGTATAATGGGAAACAACACCGTATACAATAAATGTAAAATATGTACAACTCATTAAATTTTATGGAATGAAGGAACACACTATACGGATTTTTAAAGATGTTATTTTAATTAGCTTTGGGATTTTGTCAGCTGGCATGGGGTTGAAAGGATTTCTTTCTTCCAGTGGGTTTATTGATGGAGGTGTTACTGGGATATCCATGTTGTTAGCTGATGTAATGGGCATTCCCCTTGCCATTCTGATTCTGCTTTTTAATATTCCATTCATTATAGTAGGTTACAAACAGATTGGAAAATGGTTTGCTCTTAAAAGTATTTTAGCTATTGCTGGATTGTCTTTGTGTTTGGCTTTTATTCGTTACCCGGATATCACACCAGATTTGTTGTTGACAGCTGTTTTTGGAGGATTTTTTATTGGAGCTGGTATTGGGCTTGCGATGAGAGGTGGAGCAGTGCTGGATGGAACGGAGATTGCGGCGTTGCTTATCAGTAGGCAAACAGCTATGTTTAGGGTAGGGGATATTATTCTGGTAATGAATATTTTCATTTTTTCAGCTGCTGCTTTTTTAAAGGATGTACAAGTCGCCCTTTACTCCATTCTGACTTACTTTGCAGCCTCCAAAACGTTGGATTTTATCTTGCATGGTATTGAGGAATATACTGCGCTGATTATCATATCAGATAAAAGTGAAGAAATTCGATTGAAAATTATCAATGAACTTCGACGAGGCATTACAGTGATCAAAGGTAAAAAGGGATTGTCAGGAGTTGATCAGGATATCTTGTTTTGTGTGGTCACACGTCTGGAAATGGGGAGAGTTAAACGTTGTGCACAAGAGATAGACAAAGATGCTTTTATTGTTATAGACGCTTTATCAGATGCTGAAGGTGGATTGGTGAAGAAGTCAAAGTTGCATTAAATGTGAATCTGCTGAATTTAAGTCTTATCTGATGTGGAAAGAGTAAATAGTTCTACAATTATATAGCAATTCAGAGGTGTAGAATATAGGAACTAATTTTTGATAGAAACAGATCAGATTATTTACCTTAATGAGTCTTATTATACTACTTTAAGTATACACACTTATTTTGTAGAGAGAATAGTTGCAAAGTATAGGTGAAGAGGAATAAATAAGGTGATATGATGGTATTTGTCGAATCAGATTAATCCGATATTCTATACCTTTATGTTGAATCAACGAGCCAGTGGAATTTTACTTCCCATTTTTTCTTTGCCTTCCTCACATGGAATTGGCGATCTAGGTGAAAAAGCTTACCAGTTTATCGACTTCCTGGAACAAACACATCAGAAATATTGGCAAATATTGCCTTTAACTCCTGTTGATCAGGGATTAGGTAATTCGCCTTATAGTAGTATTTCAGCTTTCGCTGGAAATACATTGTTTATTAGCCTCAACAAATTGTGCTATCAGGGATTGTTGAATTCCATAGATATAGAGAGCCCTCCTGAGTTTCCTGATGGACATATTGATTATCCGGCAGTCAGAGCCTTTAAAGAACCTTTACTTCATAAAGCGTTCGAAAATTTTAACAAGATTGTTGACGAAAATGCAAAAGAAGCGTTTCAGCAATTTTGTGAGGAAGAAGCTTACTGGTTGGATGACTATGCGCTATTCAAGTGTCTGAGAATTAAAAATAATGAGTATGCCTGGATTGACTGGGGGCATGAATTAGCCAATCGTGTACCGGAAGCATTAGCAGCAGCCAGAGATGAATTAGCCAATGAGATCCTGCGGGAGAAGTTTTTTCAATATCTCTTTTATCAGCAATGGTCAGAATTAAAGGCCTATAGCAATAAAAAAGGAGTGATGATTTTTGGTGATCTGCCTATCTATGTTAATTATGATAGTGTAGATGTCTGGGTAAATCCCCATCTTTTTAAACTGAATGAAAACAAATTACCTTATGTAGTAGCTGGTACACCTCCTGATCGGTTTAGCACTACAGGTCAATTATGGGGAAACCCTGTGTATAACTGGGATGCGATGCAGAATGAGAATTTTGAGTGGTGGTTACGCCGTATTGGACATAACTTCCTGTTGTTTGATCTTGTTAGGCTGGATCATTTTCTGGGATTTGTTAATTATTATGAAATTCCGGTTAATGAACCCACTGCTATCAATGGATATTGGCAGAAAGCTCCTGCAGAAGAATTTTTTACGGCATTGAATGCCCGTTTTCCTGATCCTGCTATTGTAGTAGAAGATCTGGGGACTATTTCTCCTGATGTAATTTCGTTTGTACAACGTCATCGGTTACCTGGCATGAAGGTACTGCAGTTTGCCTTTACCGGGGATCAAGAGATGAATCCACATCTTCCTCATAACCACAACAATCATAGTGTAGTCTATACAAGCCTTCATGATACCAACACTACACACGGATGGTGGCAAACAGAGGCTACAGAACATGAGAAATATCGCCTGGCTACATATGCCAGACAGGATTTGTCAACTGATAATGTAGCAGATGCCGTAGTACACATGGCTATGCAATCACGTGCAAACATTGTTATTGTTCCTATACAGGATATTCTCAATATGAATGAGACAGCACGTATTAATGTCCCGGGAACAAGTCATGGAAATTGGGAATGGCAATTAACAGATGGATGGGAATCTGAAAGTATAATACAAAAGTTAAATGCGTTTGTTATTGAAGGTGAAAGATAAGAACAGAAACTGAAGGGTAATAAAAATTTGCTGTTTGTAGAGCTTTTGTAATTTTAATCAGATTTTAATCTCTTATTTAGATTGTTTTAATCCCCACTCGGTATTTTTGTAAGCGTCACTAGTTAATGACTGGTGACTTCCATTTTATACCGAGGCTAAGTAACTTAAAAGTCTGTTCCCTTTGGGACAGACTTTTTTTATTTTTATCCGATCTATCTTGTCGTATTCACAGAAATAACTTTCCTGCTTACAGAATAGAAAATTTTATTTTCTATTGTTGCAGCGTTTACCTTACTTTTTACATTCTCCTATTTAAAGAGGTTTACCAATCAAAATTCATATGTTATTTCAACAGAGGTGAAAAAGATACATGGGTATTCCTTTTCTAAAGGAGAATAAGTGTAAAGTTATTTTTTCCATAGGTAATGACGCCTTTAATCTTTGACAAACAGCTTATCGAAAAATGTCGGTCAGCCGACAGAAAAGCTCAGAGAGCTTTGGTTGCTTATTTTTCACGACCTATGTTTTTGCATTGCTATCGGTATCTGAAAGACAAATCTGACACAGAAGAAGTTGTAAGTGATGGTTTCGTCAAAGTTTTTCAGCATATAACAGATGTTGACTACCGCGACAAACCAAGTTTTGAAGGATGGATACGCAGAATTATGATTAATGAGGCATTAGGCTTTTTGAGGAAAAGAAAGAAGCTGATGTATGTGGATGAGAAAGAGCAAGAGCTAATTCCTGAGCAACTGTCTGTTGACGAATCTCTGGCTGCAGAAGATATTTATCAGCTTATTCTCTCTCTACCTGTAAAATACCGGACTGTATTTAATATGTATGCAATAGAAGGGTATACCCATCAGGAAATTGCTGCCATACTGGAAATAACAGAAAGTACCTCTCGTTCCCAATTGGCCAGAGCAAGAAAAATGTTACAGGAGTTAATGGTTAAAATCAATGAGCGTTATGACACCGGAAGAGTTTGATAGAATAGTTAAAAATAAGATAGAAGAATTAACATCTATGCCGGATTTAGATTATACAGAAGATGTAATCTGGCAAAAGGTATATTCCAAAATAAAAATGAGGTCGTTTGGTTTTCCGTTTTTATGGATTGGAATCTTTTTAATGATCATTGTTGGACTTGTGGCTACTCAACTGCAAAATAATATTGTAAGGAATAGCTATAATTCGAAAACGCAATCTACTATGCAGAAGGCATCCATAACAACTTTAAAAGATTTATCCGCTAAAACTATAGAAAATGACCATGGAATCAGGCAATCTGTAATGCAAACAGCTGTACCTGTTATGTCTACGATAATTGAGCCTGATAAAGAAATAGTTTCAGCGCAACCAAGAACTACTATAAATAAGAGAAAAAGGCTTGTAGATCAAGTATACGATGATTATATCCACGACAGTACCTATGCTTATACTCTGCAAAACGATTCACAATCACAGGCACATCCACTGCCTGTGCTAATACCAGGCCATACAAGCGAATTGATTGATAAAATGCAGCCTGAGACGAGTCATGAAAACTATCTATGGCTATCATCTGATAGAATTATAATCGGAAACCGTTGGTTCAAGCCTCTTTCCCAACGATTATCGTTGGGATATGGGCTAGGAGCAGCTAAATCATTTTATGTGTCAGAAACAAATACAGCATTGTCAATGCCAACGCTTGAAATACCTGTAGAATTGAGATATTACTTGATACCAAGAGAAAAGCGGTTTACTGCTTTCATATATACTCTGTTAAATGGATCATTTACTGCCAATACTTCACAACTAACTTTGATCACAGGAGCAAAGGCGCACTATAGATTGTGGCAAAATTCCAGAAGTGCTGCATTTTTATTTGCTGATTTTCCTATGTATCAAAGACAACTATTCCCTAAAAGCAATCCTTATCAACAACCACTCCATTAACTCTATTAATATGTTTCAAAGATTCTGGGTAGGGTTATGTATGCTAACTCTTACTGGTTGTACCCCATTCCTGAACGACCCTGCTATGGTGTATAGTTATTATCCTCCTGATCAAAAGACTAGTGAGTGGTCAGTATCCTCATTGAATGCTGAAAATATTGCAATCAAACCAATTGAAGAATTGACCAATTTGATTCAGACAGAGAAGTATCGAAATATACATAGCTTACTCATTGTACGGAATGGAAAACTGGTCTATGAACAATATTTTAATGGGTATACTTCAGCTGTTCCTGAAAATATCTACTCTGCCACTAAAAGTATTACTTCTATCCTGACAGGCATTGCAATTGATCAACATATGATTGCAGATGTTAATTCTGAAGTACTTCTTTATTTTCCTGAGTATTTAAATGGACTTAATAATAAAGAACAAAAGAAGAAGATTACACTGAAACATCTTTTGACTATGAGTTCTGGACTGGCTTGTAATGATGCTGCTGGTCGTGCATCACCCGGATTTGAAGAAAATATGTATAAGAGCAGTGACTGGATTTATTTTACATTAGATCTTCCCGTTTTATATGAGGTAGGTACAATACCGCAATATTGTACTGCTGGTGTAGTTACGCTGGGGGGAGTCATCAACCGGGCATCTACTATGTCGACAGAGAGTTTTGCATGGAAATATTTATTTTCTCCACTGAATATACAATCTTATCGCTGGGATCGTATGCCTGATGGTGAAATAAGTGTAGGTGGAAGGCTTTTTATTCGGCCCATAGACATGGCTAAAATTGGTCAATTAATGCTGGATAAAGGAAAGTGGAAAGGACAACAACTGGTTTCAAGCCAATGGGTTACTGAATCTACTACCAAACAAGCAATACTTCAAAACTTTGAGTATGGATATCTCTGGTGGAGAAGGACATTTGTTATACAAGAGCACACTTATCAGATGTATTTTGCCTGGGGAAATGGAGGAAATTATTTGTGTGTATTGCCTGACTATAATACTGTATTGATTTGCACTGGAGGAAACCCTAATTCTGTCCTCAGTAATCAATTTTTTCAAATGTTACAATCCAAGCTTCTACCTGCCATTCAATGAAAATTTGTCTGAGCTTGTTTTGGGAGAGTTTGATCTGGCTTTTATGCCTGATTTATTATCCGGCATTTGGGCAGCAAACAGGTACATTTAGGTCTTTACAACTGCAGGTTGGTAGCGAATCTATCTATCTGAAAGATTATTTCCATGCACCATTTACTTATAAGGGAATACAAAGCGGCTTATTGTTGAGATATGAAAATACCTCTCAGAATCATATCTGGTTTGTTGAAAGTAGTTATATGAGAGGAAGTATACAATCTTCTATATCAGTAAAAGCACATATTCAACAAATTGGCTGTGATTTTTCGTATTTGCACCAGGTTGTAAAATCACTCAGAAATAGAGAAAGATTCAGATTATATGTGGGAGCAACGTTGAGTAACTATGGTTTTTTAGCTAATTACAATCCGGATCTGGAATATTCAG
This sequence comes from Xanthocytophaga flava, assembly GCF_030068545.1. Taxonomy (NCBI): domain Bacteria; kingdom Pseudomonadati; phylum Bacteroidota; class Cytophagia; order Cytophagales; family Rhodocytophagaceae; genus Xanthocytophaga; species Xanthocytophaga flava. The sequence continues at coordinate 80,206 of NZ_JASJOR010000029.1, forward strand.
GAACTCAGGCTACACTGAGTTTGGCTATGGCTTTATCTGTAAGAGTTTCCTATCAGCTAAAATCTGCACATCAATTGGTATTTGTTGCTCAGAGTCCGTTTGTTGCCTGGCTATATCGTCCTGATTATGCTTTTAATGGAAACTATTATACCGAAATGGTTTGGCCTGGCACAAACATAACCATGCATATTGCACTGACTTATAACTATAACTGGAAAAAAAACTGGCAGTTAACAGCTATGTATCAATATAACTATTCTGAATACATGAATCCTCAGGCTTTATTCTTATTGAGACAGGGGATTTTTGCTGGTGTAAAGAAGCTGTTTTAGGTATAAGCGGCTAGTTCATAGAGCCCCTGTTGTTAGTATATTTATATCTTCAATATTTCTTACGTGCCTATGGTTTGCCAGAATTATCTCTGTTGTTCATCGATCTGATCATCAGATTGCTAATTCTGCAATCTACCGCAATGCTTGCAATAGGGAAGCTTTACTAATGAAATTCGATTCTTTGTAATCTTAACCACAAGTATTCTGATGATGTTTGGACTTTTGTTATATAAGGCAGATGCTATAAACCTCTCAGATGGCGAGCCTCACCTGTAATGGTTGAGCAGGAATGGTATAGTATTTGAGTACAGAGAATCTGATTTATTAGTTAGTATATTTATCAACTGCAAAAAGGTGTAGTAGTATGAGTGAAATTTGAATGGTATTAATACATCTTGTATATCGTTTTGAAAATCAGAGGATTTTACAGGATGTTCTAAAATATTGTGATTGTGTTACATTAAGAAGCCTTAGCTTACTAAATTGAGAACTTTCTTACCTGTAGAACGTATAGTAATATAATCTTTTATCGGAAAAAGCCGTATTTTGCTGAGAATCATTGAAATAAACTAGTATTAAGAAACGTTACGTGAATTAATATTCACTATTTGAGATAGTAAATATGTTTAGAATCCAGAAAGTTGCTACTATAATATCCTTTATCCTTCTGATGATTGTTTTCGATGCCTGTCGTGTCAAGCGATGTCCATTCGATAACTGTCATATCCGAATGCGTCATCGGCATCCTTCGATGATGGGTGGTGGTGGAGAAGCTGCACTGGTATATGATGCTAATGCCGGCCCAGAGTCAAACCTTGGGCCTGTTTATCGTGGTATTCCGTGGTGGCAAAGATACAAAGAAGTAAAGGTGACTCCCGGAGCTAAGAAACATAAGCTAATCAAAACCAAAGATCCTAAAATAGGTCAGGGATATAAACCTGGATATAAATATAAACATAAGGATAATAAACCATGGAGTAAGCGTATTGAAAAATACAAGAAGAAGAAGATAGAAGATGCAGAAAAAGAGGAACGTAAGGGAACTAAAAAAGGAGAGTCATTATCTGATGAACAACCTGCCGATGAGAACCCGCAATCAGAGGATATAAAAATTTTTGAAGGAGATAAAGAAGGTGATGCCTCTAATGTAACTACCCCAAAAGAATCCAAAAAAGAGCGGAAGGCAAAAGCCAAAAAGGAAAAGAAATCGAAAAAGAAAAAAGAAGAAGCTCCCGAGGAAACAGAAGAAGAAGAGGAAGGTTTCTAAACAATATACAATCTGTTTTAACAAACCCTGTCTGGTTATCAGACAGGGTTTGTTGTTTCTATCAGGCTGTTAGAAAAACGAAACTACATGTATAATGAGTCATGTTTTAAACTATAAAGTTTAATCTGTCATATTTTGTTAGAATACCTGACATAGGTTGGTAATCCGGTCATTTTTTCATAAATTGCGACACAATTTTAAGACCCTGTAGACAAAAAAATTAAAAGCCAAGACAAAATATGACTACAACCGGCGAAAACATTATCCCTATTAACATCGAAGATGAGATGCGAGGGGCCTACATTGACTATTCTATGTCAGTGATTATCTCACGAGCCTTGCCTGATGCTCGTGACGGCTTAAAACCTGTGCATCGTCGGGTATTATTTGGAATGGTTGAATTAGGGGTAAACTACAATAAGCCATATAAAAAATCTGCCCGTATTGTTGGGGAAATTCTTGGTAAGTACCACCCACATGGAGATGCCTCTGTATATGACACTATGGTACGTATGGCCCAAGAGTGGTCATTACGTTATCCGTTAGTAGATGGTCAGGGAAACTTTGGCTCTATTGATGGGGATTCTCCTGCTGCCATGCGTTATACAGAAGCTCGTCTGAAACGTATTGCTGAAGAAATGTTGACAGATATCTATAAAGATACTGTAGACTTCAGACCTAATTTTGACGACTCATTAGAAGAGCCGACTGTAATGCCTGCCAAGATTCCAAATCTCCTGGTAAATGGTTCATCTGGTATTGCGGTTGGGATGGCTACAAATATGGCCCCCCATAACTTATCTGAAGTATGTGATGGTATCATTGCCTACATAAAGAATCCTGATATCACTATTGCCGAACTGATTGAATTTGTGAAAGCTCCTGATTTTCCTACAGGAGGTACTATCTATGGATATCAGGGTGTAAAAGCTGCCTTGGAAACAGGCAGAGGGCGGGTTGTGATGCGTGGTAATGCAACTTTTGAGACCAATAAAACGGGTCGCGAGATGATTGTAGTTACAGAGATCCCTTATATGGTTAATAAAGCCGATATGATTAAGAAAACGGCTGACCTTATCAATGAAAAAAGGATAGAGGGCATTTCTGATATTCGTGATGAATCGGATCGTGATGGAATGCGAATCGTATATGAACTGAAACGGGATGCTGTTCCCAATGTAGTCCTTAATAACTTGTATAAGTATACTGCACTGCAATCTTCCTTTGGTGTTAATAATGTTGCCCTTGTAAAAGGTCGTCCATTGACACTGAATCTGAAAGATTTGATCAAAGTGTATGTTGAGCATAGGCATGAAGTAGTTGTTCGCCGTACTCGGTTTGAGTTGAGAGAGGCTGAGAAACGAGCTCATATTTTACAAGGTTTACTGATTGCGCTTGACAATCTGGATGCAGTTATCTCTTTGATTCGTAATTCCAAAGACCCAGATGAGGCAAAAGCTAATCTGATGCAAGGGGTTGGTTTCAAAACTGAGGCTGATTCTGCTTTTGTAAAATTGATGAGCCGCATCGAACTGACTAATGTAGAACCTCTGCAACCTGGCCAGCGATTGACTGAAATTCAGGCTCGTGCTATTCTGGAATTGAGACTACAGCGTTTGACTGGTCTAGAGCGTGATAAGATTATAAAAGAATTTGAAGAAGTTGCCGAACTGATTACTTATCTGCAATCCATACTCGCCAATGAAGATCTTCGTATGGAGATTATTACCAACGAGTTAATTGAGATCAAAGAGCGTTATGGCGATGCCCGTCGTACCAAGATCGAATATTCTTCCGATGAATTTACAATGGAAGATATGATTGCAGACGAAGAAATGGTCATCACAATTACTCATGAAGGATATGTAAAACGAACCTCACTTGATGAATACAGAACTCAGGGAAGAGGTGGTGTTGGCTCTCGTGGTGTTGCTACCAAAGAGGCTGATTTTACAGAGCATTTATTTGTGGCAACTACACACAACTATGTGCTGATCTTTACAGAGAGTGGAAAAGTATTCTGGTTAAAAGTATATGAGATTCCGGAAGGAAGTAAAAACTCTAAAGGACGTCCTTTACAAAATTTAATTCAGATAGAGTCAGGCGATAAAGTACGGGCGGTTATCAATGTGAAAACATTGAGTGATCCAGACTATATTAATAATAATTATCTGATAATGTGTACGCAAAATGGTACCATTAAAAAAACTACACTGGAGGCATATTCCCGTCCGCGTCAGGCTGGTATCAATGCCATTACTGTAAATGAAGGAGATCGCTTGTTGGATGTTGCCCTGACGAATGGTTCTAACGAAATCATTATTGCTGCACAATCTGGTATGGCTATTCGTTTCAATGAAGACCGCGTACGACCTATGGGACGTACTGCTGCTGGTGTGAGAGGTATCAGTCTCGCTGACAATGATAAAGTGATCGGAATGGTTTGCCTTAACAGAGAGGATGCTCAATTATTGGTTGTATCAGAAAAAGGATACGGAAAACGTTCTGATGTAAACGATTACCGCATTACCAACCGAGGTGGCAAAGGTGTAAAAACGCTGAATATTACAGAAAAGACTGGCCATCTGGTTGCTGTGAAAGAGGTGACAGATTCTGATGATCTGATGATTATTAACAAATCAGGTATTATTATCCGGATGGAGGTTGCTGAACTTCGTGTTATGGGACGTAATACACAAGGTGTGCGCTTGATCCGTCTGAACGAAGACGACGAAATCTCTTCTATTGCTAAGATTGAAAAGATGGAGGAGGCAGGAAATTCCAGTGAAGGAGAACAACCACAGACAGAAATAGATAATATAACAGAATAAGATATTGTTCTTCTTTATACCATTCATTCTTTGTGAGTTAGGCAAAGGGTGAATGGTATACTGCCTTTTAGGCAAACAGGATTAATTTCTAGTAGATCTATTTTCTATAAAGATTTATCCTTATGGAATGGGATTTTTTGGATTTGAATTTGCATGTTTGTAGAAGGAATACGTTATTAGGGCTGTAAACTGTAAATCGCAACTATTCCATACCAGCCTACGTAGAACCTAGTACAAATCTTTATAACTCTATTATAAACCCTTATAATCATGAAAAAAGTTTTTTTAGCCTGCTTGTTTCAACTGACAGCTGTGGGTGTTTTTGCACAGGCAGGAGCTGCATATGCCTCTTTACAATCAGGCAAACTAGATGAAGCAAAAACACAAATAGATAAAGCCATAACCAACGAAAAGCAAGCTGCTAAAGCAAATACCTGGCTTTATCGGGGAGATATTTATGCAGGTATTGCCAACAGCCCTCTACCTAATTATGCTGGATTAGATACCAATGCATTACAGATTGCATACGATTCTTATAAAAAAGCCGCAGAACTGGATGCTAAAAAAGCAGAAGAAGCGAATAAGAAAATTGCCGATCTGCATCCTATCGCATTAAATATGGGTAGCAAAAAATATCAGGAAGATAAATTTGCTTCTGCTGCCAAATATTTTGATATGGCACGTACGCTGAATGCAAAAGACACTGTAGCGGCTTTGTATGCAGGTGTTGCTTATCAACGGGCAGAAGATTATGCAAAGGCTCGTGATGCTTTTGAAGCTTTGATTAATCTGGGAAGCAATGATCCAAGTATCTACAATGTTGTTCATTCTATCTATCGTACAGAGAAAAACAATGAAAAAGCATTGGAAATCGTAAAAAAAGGTCTGGCTAAATTCCCAACCAATAAAGAATTGAAGCAAAATGAATTCAATTTATATATTGAGATGGGTAAATCAGAAGAGGCAAAGGCTAACCTAGAACAATCTCTTAAATCAGATCCGAATAATCTTGAGTATTTGAAAAACCTAGGGATCTTATATGACCAGACTGGTGATAAAGTAAAAGCCCAGGAATACTATGAGAAAGCATTGGCTGTTGATCCTAATAACTATGACGCTAACTTTAACCTTGCTGTGTTGCATTACAACAAAGGTGCAGATCTGAATAAAAAAGTAAGAGATATGGATCTGAAAACTTACCAGAAAGAAGGTAAAAAGGTAGAGACAGAGATGAAAGGTCATTTCCAGAAAGCATTACCTTATTTTGAAAAGAATTTCAGTCTGCGTAAAGATGATATGCAAGTGTTGGAGCCACTAAAAAGTATCTACACTATTTTGGAAAGAAAAGCAGATGCTGATAAAATAGATAAGGTTATACAAACTATTAAATAAAAAGTAGGTTTTAATAGTTTTACTAAAGGTAAAAGAGCAGTCAGACTTCTGATTGCTCTTTTGTTTTATGTGCCTATTGAAAATTTATATATTTCGGTGTTAATAGATACATTATACACTGAAAGTACCCGGATAGTGTATAATGTATAGTTCGTTTCGGGATAAATTCTATGTATGATAGCATTTTTTTATGGGTGTTTACAATATTATACTATTTTTGAGGTTCTATAACAGACCACTTATTTTGTTACATTCATGCAGAAACTGGCAATATTGATTTATTCGGTCCTTGCTTTCCTATTAATTTCCTTCACTTCTTTTGCTCAGACAACCCAGACTTTTTCCGCTGATGATTATACGTATCGGACTGCGTTGGAATTATTTGATCGGGAAAAATATGCAACTGCGCAAAAGGCATTTCAGGATTATATAGATCTTAATAAAGGAGACTTACTTACTGTTGAAGCTAAGTATTACGTAGCTATTTGTGCCTTGTATCTGGAAAATGACGATGCAGAGCCTACTATTGAACGATTCATTGCAGAATATCCCAATCACCCCAAAGCTGCACTGGCATACTACGAGATGGGGAATTACTATTTTAATCAAAAGAATACAGACAAAGCTATCGCTTATTTTGAGAAAGTCGATATCTCCAGCTTAAGCAAAGAACAACAGGTAGAAGCCAAGTTTAAGCTTGCGTATCTGTACTTTAGCAAACAGGATTTTTTAAAGGCTGGAAATCTGTTTGATGAGCTAAAGCGGAGTAATAATAAATACACCTATGCTGCCAGTTATTATGCTGGATATTGTAATTATAGAAAAGGAAGTTACACAGAAGCACTAACTGATTTGAAGCGAGCTGCTCAAAGTCCTGAATATGCTCCGATGGTGCCTTACATGATTGTCAATGTTTATTACAAACAAGGCAAATACGATGAGTTGATCGAATATGCTCAAACGCTAGGTACAAGTAAAGATATTCGGAATGCAGATGAAGTCTTTTTACTAGTGGGTGAGTCTTACTATCGTAAAGGAGACTATGCCAATGCTGCCCGTTATCTGAAAGAATCTGTAGGAAAGACTAAATCCAGACCTGCGCCTGAGATTGCCTATCGGTTAGGATATGCTCAGTATAAAACAGGTGATTTCAAATCGGCTGCTGAGAATTTTAAAATTACAGCTACTACTGCAAAAGATACACTGGCTCAATATGCGTCCTATCATATGGGATTATCTTATCTGCAGAGTGGCAATAAGCCTTTTGCACTAACTGCGTTTGATCAGGCCAGAAGAGGAAAGGCGAGCAAACAAGTGGCTGAAGATGCTGCTTATTATCATGCAAAGGTGAGCTTTGAAACGAATGCCGGACCTGAAACTACTGCCCTGTTAAAAGATTTTCTGAAAAATTATCCTACTAGTAGTTATAAGAACGAGATCAATGAACTATTGAGTGAATCGTATCTGGCTTCCAATAATTACAATGAGGCCATTGCTCATATTGAAGCGATTCCAAATAGAACGCCTAAAATAGATGAAGCCTATCAACGGGTAACTTTTAATAAAGGAGCTGAGTTTTTTAACAAGGACCAATATAATGAGGCATTAACTCAGTTTCAGAAATCTCTTTCACGTCCCAAAGTGACAGAAGTGGCTATTGCAGCCCATTTCTGGTCAGGAGAAACTCAGTCAGCCGTACAAAATTATCCATCTGCTATTAATGAATATGCAGCAGTATTCCGGGAACCTGAATCTAAAAATACTGAATACTATAACAGAAGCCGTTATGGTATTGGATATGCTTACTATAATAATAAAGAATATGATAAGGCTGCTACCCACTTCAGAGAGTATACAACTGCAGTAGGGCCGAATGGCAAGAATTATGCGGATGCACTGGTTCGATTAGCCGACTGTCAGTATGTGGCTAAGAATTTTGATGCAGCTATTCAATTATATGATCAGGCTCTTGCCTTACCAGGTGCTGAAAAAGACTATATCCTTTTTCAGAAAGCCAATGCGTTGAATTTTGCAGGAAGAGATGAAGAAGCCCGTCGTACATTTGATGAATTGTCAAATAAATATAGCAGTTCAAGATATGCTGATAATGCTATGTACCAACGGGCTGATGTAGATTTCGAAAAAGGAAACTACAATGCTGCCATTACAGGTTTTACCCGTGTGATTGAATCCAGTGCCAGTAGTGGAGTGGTACCTTATGCATTACAGAAAAGAGCATTGGCGTATAGCAATCTGCAACAGTATGACAAAGCCATTGCTGATTATCAACGTATATTGGATAAATATCCAACCAGCAAGGTATCTAATAGTGCGTTATTGGGATTACAGGAAACATTGGCATCTGCCAAACGAAGTGATGAGTTCGGGTCTTACCTGGAAAAATATCGACGTGCTAACCCTCAGGATAACTCAACAGAAAGTATAGAGTTTGACGCTGCTAAATCTTTGTATCTGAATGAAAAATATCCGCAGGCCATCTCAGCTATGGAAGCGTATATACGCAATCATCCGGATTCAGAACAGAAGTATGATGCACGTTATTATATCGCAGATTCCTATTACAAGTTTGGGGACAGAGCTAATGCTGTTAAAAACTTTCAGCTGGTAATCAGTGAAGGTCGTAGTCAATATCTGGTTCGTTCGGTAAGCCGTATGGGAGATCTGGAATTAAATGCCAAGAATTATTCTTCTGCAGCTGGTTATTATCGTAGGTTATTAACTGCATCTCAAAGCAAGAAAGATCAGACTGCTGCGTTGTCCGGATTAATGGAATCATATTATCAGTTACCAAATTATGATTCTGCACGTTATTATGTCTCACAGGTAGTAGCTACAGGAGGTTCAAGCCCAAGTGCTGTTAATAAAGCGTTGTTGTATAAAGGAAAGTCTTATTACCTCCAGAATAACTATGAGAAGGCTGTAGATGAGCTATTATCTGCTGCAAATGCAGCTCAGGACGAGTATGGTGCCGAAGCTCAGTATCTGGTAGCTGATGCCTTGTATAAGCAGAAGAAGTACAAAGAGTCTCTGGAAATGTGTTTTGCTGTGAATGATAAATTTGGATCATTCGAAAAATGGAGAGGAAAAGCATTTTTATTAGTTGCTGACAACTATGTGGCTTTGGATGAAGCATTCCAGGCTAAAGCAACGCTTCAATCTATTATTGAAAATTCTGGAGATAAAGAGGTAGTAGCTGAAGCCAAGACTAAACTTAAAGCACTGGAAAGTAAATAAATGCTGCTGCAAACTTGTCCTGCAGATACATACTGAACAAAATACAGTTTTATTTATCTAAGATATTAAGACCTTTCGTAGGATGCATATACCTAAAATGATACACCAACCCACATTACCTAAACGTTTAAAGATCCTTCTGACTGGCGTGTTTCTATTGCCTGTAGTTGTTTTTGCGCAGGGAGGAAAGCCTGTTAAAAAAGGACAGATAGAATCAGAAGAGATTGTTATTGAAAAGAGCCGTGCTATTACATTGTCGGAGGCTGAACGTAACTTTGAGAAGGTCACGATTACAGCTAAAAAGCCGGACGCATCTACACAACCTTTTCAGTTCACAGACCGTAACCTTCGACTGGCTGATCTGAATACCAAGTTTCGTATTCTACAAATGCCTCAGGAGCCTGCTCGTGATATTACAGGCAACTATCTGAAATTTGGAATAGGGAACTATAGTAATTTATATGCTGAGGCTTTCCTGGGGGCAAAACAGAATCAGACCTTTTCCTGGAATCTCCGGGCTAAAAACCAGACATTTGGAACAGGACCTGTGTACAAAGGAAACTCTGGTACACAGGAAAATTTTCTGGGTGGAAACATTAAGTTATTTACCAGTGCTTTAACCGCTTCTGCTGCACTGGAGTATAATCGAGACCGATATTTTTTTTATGGAACACAGGATGAAAGAGATAGAAAAGATATAAAACAGGTTTTTAGTACCATAGCCCTCAAGACATCTTTTACAAACAATAATGTAGAATCACCTCTGGATTACAAACTCAATTTTAATGTTTCCAATATCAGTGATTCGTATGATGCTGGTGAGTTTGAAGCTGCTATTAATCTGGCTGCCAAATATAAGATCACAGAGGAATTGTCTTTTCTGGCGCCAACGGATATGTATTTCACCCGATTAAAGGATAGTGCGTCTGTAAGCCGGAATCTGTTTCGCATCAAACCTCAGATACAATACAAAGGAGAGACATTTTCAATCACTGCTGGATTAAATGTTGTAACACAGAATGATACTACAGATGCATTAAGTAAAGTGAACTTGTATCCGGTAGCTGAAGCGCAGGTCACAATAGGGGACGCTTTTACTGTATTTGGAGGGATTTCCGGAGATATGCAGCGCAACTATTTCAGACAACTGGCTAATGAAAACCCTTATCTGAACAGCCGGGTGAAAATTTTTAATACATCCAAGTCGTCTGAAATTTATGGTGGCATCAAGAGACAACTGGGAGGAGCATTGAGCTTTGATGTTCGTACTTCGTATGCTCGCTATAAGAATATGTACTTCTATATGAATAACAGCACGGATACTTCACGGTTTGATTTAGTCTATAACCAGGATGGAACTACCGTTTTAAACCTGTCTGCGGAGGTAGCGTATGATGCAGGAAAACGCTTCAGAATTGCAGGAAAAGCGGATTTTTTCAAATATAATGTCAAAAATGTAGAACAGGCTTGGCACCGTCCTACCTTTACCGCAACAGTCATCGGACGATTTGCTGCAACTGAAAATGTATTCTTGAATACAGAGATTTATTACCTGGGTGGCATACAGGCAAAGAACCCTGTGACTGCCCGTGCAGTACAGTTAGATCCTATTGCAGATATTAATTTAAAAGGAGAATATATTTTTTTAGAAAAATTTTCTGCATATTTGTCGCTAAATAACCTGCTGTCAACTCATTATCAGCGATTTCTGAACTATTCTAACCGAGGTTTTACGCTGGTTTTGGGAGCAACCTATTCGTTTTAACCTTTATATGATGATTGAAAAGTACATTCGACAACTTCTTTTTGCCAATGATTGTGTTGTAATTCCTGATTTTGGTGGTTTTATTTCTAAATATGCACCGGCAACTGTTCACCCTGTGCGTCATAAGTTTATGCCACCTTCCAAGGAAATTGCATTTAATGAAATGTTGCGCTTAAATGACGGCTTGTTGATTAGCCATGTTGCAGTTGGAGAAAACGTTTCACGCGAACAGGCTACAAAATTAGTGAAAGACTTTTCCGACTATGTTCGGCAACAAATATGGCAAAATCAGAAATATGTATTCGATGAAATCGGAACGCTGTCTCTGAATCCGGAACAAAAAATGGAGTTTGAACCGATAAATCGGATCAACTATCTGAATGCAGGGTATGGATTACCAGAAATGGACTTCAAACCTATTGAACGTCGTACCTATCAGCCTAAAACACGTACAAAAGATCGCCAACCTGTTTCTTATACGGAAGAAACTACAGAAGGAAATTCAAAAATATCTATACTACGCAGAAATAAGGCACTTTGGTATGTGCTGGGCTTCTGTACTTTGGTTGCTTTGTCTGCATTTACAGGATATTTTATTCTGGTTCAGACTGGTAAACATAACTTAAGCACTCTAAGCCCTTTCAGTACGTTTAATAAGCATGCCAAAGATAGTGTTGCGCAGGCAGGCAACAATGTGCAGTCTCAAAGCCAATCTGATAGTGGAACTACTCAATTTCCTGTCAATACAGATACTGCTACCCGTCCTATGACAGATTGGGATGATACCAGGGAAATTTCGACATCAGAAAATGCTATTAAAAGTTTTCAGGAAGAAGATTCTGTTACTGAGCCTATAACTACAGAAGAGAAGAAAACAATTAGTACAAAGTCTACTAACAATCTCACTGAGAATACAACAAAACCTGCACCGAAAACAGTGGCAGCAGTTCGCTATTATGTTATTGTAAACGGATTTTCTGTTAGTGGAAATGCTGATCGTTTTAGAGATGCGTTAATGAGAACAGGTTACAAACATGCAAAGGTACTTGCCAGAGGTGCTAATGGGTTACTAAAAGTATCCGTTGCTGATTTTAGTAATAGTATAGATGCAGAATCGAAAGCACAGGAAATGAGAAAGGAATATCCGGCTGCGTGGGTATATGAAGAATAAGTATAAAAAGAAATAAAATCAAAGCCCTGTCGTTACTACTAACGGCGGGGTTTTTGCTTTATAAGGACTTTAGGGAAATAGGATCATGTTTTATTTAGCAGCAAATACTAAAAGATACATGATGAATCCTATATCTTTGCAAGTGTGTTTCTTATCAGAATATTAAGATACTATGGCAATAGAAATTTCTTCACAGGAAAAAGAAAACAGGCGGATTGCGCTGATTATTACGTCTGCTTTGTATATTGGATTGTTCATGATCTGCTTTTTGTGGATTGTGATGATTATTCCTGACCCTTTACCTTCTGAGATTGCTGAAGGTGGAGTAGAAGTAAGTTATGGATTTGATCAGCAGGGCAGTGGAGACGTCGAGTCACTGGCTCCTCCCAATACGAATCCTCCGAATCCGGATGCAAAATCTGGAAATCCTCCTGTTGATCCGCAGCCAAAACCGGAGGCAGCTCCTGTAACGCCACCTCCATCTCAATCCTCTCCAAAGGCAAGCAATGATGATGCGATTGTTACCTCAGATGATGAGGACAGTCCGCTTGAAGTAAAGACAAAACCAGAACCTAAAAAGGAAGAAACAAAGAAGAAGGTTGCAGAAGAAACACCTGTAAAGAAACCTGTTGAGACTCCTAAGCCAGCTACACCGGCAACACCTGCACCTAAGGTTGAAGAAAAGCCAAAGGTAGATCAACGGTCTTTATTTACAAAAACAGATAAAACAGGAGCAGGAGGGGTTAATAATGGAACCAGTAATAAAGTAGCTGGAAACAATAACGGGGATGACGAAGGAAAAGTAGGTGACAAAGGTGATCCCAGAGGGATCATGGGATCTAAAAACTATAGTGGTACTCCTGGTTCCGGAGGTGGAGACGCAGGAGGAGTAGGATCTGGAGTGAACTCAAATATTCGGGGATGGAGTGCAAAGATCCGACAGCCTAATCCGGATGAACTGGCTAGTGATGGATTTGTCGTTTTTAATATTTCGATAGATGAAGATGGCAAGATACAAAGTGTAACTGTCAAAGAAGCTACTCTGTCACCTGCTGATATTGCTGTCTGCAAAAAATATGTAAATTCTGGTACATATACTCCTAAAGATGGAAACGATGGAGGGGGTGTTGGTACTGTCAAATTTGTGATTAAGTCCCGTTAATACTATTTTCTTCGTAATTACAGAACAAAAGCCTTTAATCTTACAAGATTAAAGGCTTTTGTTTAGGATGATCTTGCATTTCTTTTCTCTGAAACTGTTATATTTCGTAGTAATTTAGGCTAAGAAAACTATTCATTGTATACGAGTTGTGGCGAAGCAAAGCATATTGTTTTATCTGATTTCTCTGCATATCTGTTGTGTAGCTTTTGCACAGAAGATAATAACAATTGGCGATAACGATAGAGTACCTATTGGATCCTCCTCTTATTTTTATATCGATTCCACAAACTCATTGTCTTTTGATACAGTAAAAACACTATATACTTCTCATTTATTTACTGAGTCAAAAAGCCAGATACCTAACTTTGGGAATACAAAATCGGCTGTTTGGATGGCATTTACTGTGGCACATACTATGCATGTGCCCTATTTGCTGGAGATTAATAATACACAGCTACAAAATGTAATACTTTATTATCCTGATACAAACGGAGAATATAAAGTAAAAGAAGGTTTGGCTGGCAAGGATTTCCAGATTAACAAGTGGTTATTTGAATTGCCTGCACTTGGAGGGCCTATTACCTGCTTTATTCGTTTTCAGAGTAATCGAGTGGTTACATTACCTGCCTACATTACTACCTATCGCACTTTAGTAAATCGCAATCATAGATTTGATTTTGTATATGGTATTTACTTTGGGCTGATGCTTATTATGGTGATGTACAATTGTTTTCTGTATTTTATATTTCGGGAAAGCTCCTATATCTGGTATATCTTTCACATTACCTTTCAGATTTTGATTAACCTGTTACTGAAAGGATTTGTTTTTGAGTTTTTTCCAGAATATGCATATAGGATCAATGTGTATTTACCTGGTATTGCTATGTGTTCTTATTTCTTTATGATACTGTTTACAAAGTCATTTCTGGATACCCCTAAAAGGCTTCCTGAACTTCATAAGGGTCTTTATATTCTTTCTATTTTAATCTTTTGTGGCATTCTTGTTAATCTTCTGCCAATCTATTTATGGGATAGCTATATTGGTATTGTAATTAGTCTGATAACCTCAGTTTACTTACTACTAATTGCAGGAGTCGCATTGGCAAAAAACATGAATGGATCAGTGTTTTATTGTCTGGGATGGGGAGTTTTTCTACTTAGTCTCCTTCTTCTGAATCTATCTTTGTTAGGGTGGATACCTGGTAGTATCTATACCGAAAATGCAACACTTTGGGGTGGAGCAATAGAATGTATGTTTATTTCGCTTGCCTTATCAGATAAGATAAATCAGTTGCAGAAAGAGAAAGAAAATAGTCAGGCCGAAAAGCTACATTATATCACGCAGCAAAATACGCTACTGGAAGAAAAGGTGATAGAACGAACACAAAGACTCGTTTCTGCCAATACAACTATGGAGGCTCAGTATCATGTATTGCACCAACAGAAAGAGGAATTAAGAGCTGTAAATGAAACTCTTGTGGAGCAAAAGCAACTTATTGAAACCCAAACCCATACATTAATTGAACTTAACCGAGAACTGGAGAATACCGTTCAGGAACGAACTTTCGAATTAAAAAATACCATTGAGAGCCTGATACAGCAAAACCAGGATCTACATCAGTTTTCTTATATACTTTCTCATAATCTTCGGTCTCCGATTGCCCGTATCAAAGGGTTGACTACTATCTTCAATAAAGAGGATATGAATGATCCCTTTAATCTGGAGTTGCTGGGGTATTTAGAGCAATGTGCTGACAATCTGGATCTAATAATTCATGATCTATCTCATATCATTACTATTCGCAAAAATCTCAATACCATCAAGGAAGAAATAAACCTTTATGATTTGTTTGATACAGTGACAAAAGGACTCACAACCGAGATTGAGCAGGCTAATGCAAAAATTATTGCTGATTTTTCTGGTAAAGAGGTAGTGTATTCTGTGAAAAGTTATCTCCATAGCATTTTATATAATCTCATTTCAAATGCTATCAAATACCGATCACCCAATCGAATCCCTTCTATACATGTCAAAACACTTACAGATAATACGTATACCTGTCTTATAGTGAAGGACAATGGATTAGGAATAGATTTGAATATTGTGACTGAGCAGCAGATTTTTGGGTTTTATAAACGTGTACACTCACATGTAGATGGAAAAGGATTAGGTCTCTATTTGGTAAAGACACAGGTAGAAACTCTGCAGGGAAAGGTAGAGGTAGAAAGCATGCCAGATCAGGGATCGACCTTCAAAGTGTATTTTTAATATAGTAAGAGATTAATGTATAAATAATTTGGTTGCAACTACTTTTTTCATTGTGAGAAAAATTCGTATTGTACTTTTTCATAGTTTTTTGTTTGTATTGTTTACTATCTTAACTCAGATAGGAGGTATTGTCTGGTTGATATGTATACCACTTCTTAACTACATCAAAAAGTATGTTTTACATAAAATTCAACGCTGGATTGCATATCTGCTTGGACCTTTGCTGATCTACCTCATTGTTACATTTAGTCTTATACCTTTGCTTGCCAGCCTTTGGGGACGTGTACCTTTGCCTATTAACCATGGTTCCTTAAGGCCACTTACACTGATGACTGTTTTACTGAACAGACATTATGTCCGGAAAGAGTTGCGAAATGTTGTGTTAGAGACTTCTGAGCAAATGACAGCAAAGTTTCCGGGAACTGTTGTTCATTACCTCGATGCAGGTTTTCCGTTTATACATGGCTTTCCTTTATTGCCTCACTTAAGCCATAATGATGGTAAAAAATTGGATCTGGCTTTTTTCTATACAGATGTACTTACACAACAACCTGTAAATGATTCTCCATCACCTATTGGATATGGGATCTGTGAAGAGCCGACTTCTAATGAGGAGAATACTGCTGCTTATTGCACATCAAAAGGATATAGACAGTATTCATTGCTGCAAAGAGTAATGCCACAGGGGAATAAGAAGAACTATCTCTTTGATAGTCGAAGGACTAAGGCTATCATACTGTTATTGGTTCAAAATAGACGAATTGGAAAGCTCTTTATCGAACCTTATCTCAAAAAGCGGATGAATCTGATGAAGTATGATAAAATTCGCTTTCATGGTTGTCAGGCTGTACGTCATGATGATCATATACACATCCAATTACCATAAGGGTGCTGGCCTGTTTAGTTCTGATATATAGAAAAGAAAAAAGATAAATCAACAAATACAGAGGCCATAATAATTTCAGGTACAGGTTTGTCAAAGAAAAGATGAAATCTGGTTTCTTCCTGTAAATCAGATTCTTGTTTTTCAATATGATAGATTGGATAGCCCATTTCATGAAGTGCATTCTGAATATGAGACATACTCTTTGGATGACCGTCGAATCTATAATAGAACTCTGTTTTTAAGTGTGCTTTCATAAAAGTAAATAGATTAGATTCCGGGGTTTTTATGTATATATTCTCTCTGGTCAGCAAATGGTAGAATTTATTCGGTAGTCTGCATAAATCCATAGACGATTCATCTGTTCTGGTGGATAAACAAGTACCGGGTTTAATATACTATTTTTTATCGGGAATAATATTTCCTGAAAAAGAAGAGGTTGTTGTTTGGAGATTCCTGTTATTTTTGTGCCGTTTAAAATGAAGTATATGGTAACAAAAGAAGAAATTACAGAGTGGTTTAAAGGTCTGCAGGATAGAATTTGCCACGCTTTGGAAGAGGCAGATGGAGAAGCAAAATTCATAGAAGATCAATGGGAAAGGCCTGGTGGCGGTGGTGGACGGACACGTGTAATTCAAAATGGCAACGTACTGGCTAAAGGTGGAGTAGCCTTCTCTGCTGTTCACGGACAGACACCGGCACAGATATTACAAGCATTAAAGTTATCAGAGTCGGATTTTTACGCAACAGGTGTATCTATCGTACTCCATCCATCTAGTCCGATGATACCAATCATTCATATGAATGTGCGATACTTTGAGATGACAAATGGTGTATGGTGGTTTGGGGGAGGAATAGACCTAACTCCTCATTATGTAGACGAATCAGATGCGCACTATTTTCATACAGCCTTAAAAACAGCCTGTGATCATCACCACCCCGATTTTTATAAGCGATTCAAACAATGGGCAGATGATTATTTTTATATTAAACATCGTCAGGAAACTCGTGGCATAGGGGGGATCTTCTTTGATCGACTTTCTGAAAATGAAGGATTATCTAAAGATCAGTTGTTTGCATTTGTCCAGGAAGTAGGAGAGACCTTTGCACCTGTTTATACTTACTTTATGTTTAAAAACGCGGGACTTCCTTATGATGAGGCTGAAAAGCAATGGCAAATGGTACGTAGAGGCCGGTATGTAGAGTTTAATCTGGTATATGACAAAGGTACCAAGTTTGGGTTGGATACAGATGGGCGGACAGAATCCATTCTGATGAGTTTGCCGCCCGTAGCTGAGTGGCATTACAATTATCAGGTGCAACCCGGAAGCAGAGAAGAGCAGACATTAGCCTTACTCAAAAAAGGCATAGAGTGGACTAGTTAAAAAGTGGTTACAATTTTTGTTCGCTAAGCTTCTGAAGCTTTTGCTATACATATTACTAAATTATCGTATTTCTTTGATTGAAGAACTAAAAGCATGGGATACCAAACTGTTTCTGGAGCTGAATCAGTATCACGCTGCCTGGTTGGACCCCATTATGTATTGGATTACCGACTCCTATTTTTGGATTCCTCTTTATCTGCTGCTTGTATTTCTGATTATTCGTACCTATAAGGTAAATGGTGTATGGATACTTGTTGCTGCAATTCTTGCCGTTGGGCTGGCTGATTATGTGACTTCCGGAATGATCAAGCCTTATGTAGGGCGCCTACGTCCCTGTCATGTAGTAGAGATTCAAAAGAATGTATATGTGTTACGTGGATGTGGGGGGCGGTTTGGATTTGCTTCTTCTCATGCCTCTACCACCTTTGCGCTCGCTACCAGCCTTTTCCTGTTTGTACGTTCTCGAATGTCTTATTTTATCTGGCTATTTCCGTGGGCTGGACTGGTTGCCTATAGTCGTATTTATGTAGGGGTTCATTACCCTCTGGATATTCTGGTAGGCGCATGTATTGGTGTTTTGTGTGGTGTGTTTTTATGGCTTATCCATGGCCAGATTTCAAAGCGATATGTATTACCTGGTACAGCTCAATAGAAATAAAAAAGCCTTCAGATGAAGGCTTTTTGTTTTAGAGAATGTTTAAACGCTTCAGGAATGTATCTTTATAAGATGCTCCGATAGGAATATATTTTTTGTTAATTACAACTGACAAATCTTCAATAGATTCAATTTTTTCTGTGTTGATGATATAGGAACGGTGAATACGTGCAAATGAACCATCTGAAAGCTTTTTCTCAATCCCTTTCATGGTAGAGTGAACAATATATCGTGCTGTAGCAGTATGTAATATTACATAATCTGCTAACGCCTCTACATACAATAATTCTTTAAGGGTTATTTTTACAATCTTTGCATCTGTCTTAATGTACAGATCCTGGGATTGTCCATTCCCACCAGATTGAGCGTCAAATGAATCACGTACCTTTTCAACTGCCTTAAGAAAACGCGCATAACTGATAGGTTTTACAAGATAATCAGCAATGCTATACTCAAATGCTTCAACGGCGTAATCAGCGCGGGAAGAAATGATAACTACCTGAGGTTTAGATGTCAATGATTTTACGAGTTCCATTCCTGTCATTTCCGGCATCTCCACATCCAGGAAAATAAGATCTACAGCCGTTGTCTGAAGGGTGTTGGCGGCCTGAATAGCATCTGTACAGATGCCCACCAGGTTAAGAAATTGAGTTTGTTCAACGAAATGCTTGACTATAGCTCTGGACATTTCATCGTCATCCACGATAATACAATTCATAGAATTATGTTTTTCTTCCACAGTTGGGTAAATTTCTTTTTATCAGTTTTATGTTTTTCCATAAACATAGGAGAAAACGCCATGCTGATAACACAGATAAAATAGGATAATTAACCTGCCAGTAGAATGCTATGTCTCAAGTTTACATCAAAACTTTGAGTTACACAAATTAGATACTGTATCTGCTTGATAATCCGATTCTTACTCGGCAGCGAATAAGATGATTTTTTTATAAATTTAACAGTTTTATCGATAAGACCTTTGTATAATTTTCGTTAAATACTTACCAATGACATCAAATTCAAGATTTACCAAATCACCTTTTTTTAAATTGTGAAAGTTGGTGTGTTCATAAGTATAGGGAATAATGGCTACCTGAAAGCTATCATCTTGTGAATTAACTACAGTAAGACTTACTCCATTGACACAAATTGAGCCTTTTTCTACAGTGATGTTACCCGTTTGTGCATCATATTGGAAGTCAAACAGCCAGCTTCCATCCATTGACTGTACATTGGTACATGTAGCTGTTTGATCTACATGTCCCTGCACAATGTGCCCGTCAAAGCGACCATTCATTGGCATACAGCGTTCAATATTTACTTTGGTTCCAGGCTTCCACTGACCTAGATTAGTTTTGTCCAGTGTTTCCTGAATAGCTGTTACTGTATAGTGCTCATCCCAAACCTGAGTTACTGTAAGACAAACGCCATTGTGTGACAGACTCTGATCTATTTTTAGTTCTGAAGCCAGATGCGAATGCATGACAAAAGTAATGTTACTTCCTTCTTGCCTGCTTTCGGTTACTTCTGCCATTGCTTCAATAATTCCTGTAAACATAAGAAAACTGTTGATTATATATAAATAGCAAGGCGTATAATTATTGTTTTAATTTACTTAAAATAATGAGAAGTGTATATTCTTTATATACACAGTGCCCTAGTACTGTAGAATTTATAATACACCTTTTGTACTGGGTAGACTTTCCAGATTTTTTATATCTCTGGCTACTGCCATTTTAATGGATTTGGCGAATGCTTTGAAAATAGCTTCAATCTTATGATGTTCATTGTCTCCTTCTACTTTAATATTCAGATTGCATTTTGCTGTATCTGAAAAAGACTTAAAAAAGTGAAAGAACATCTCTGTTGGCATTTCCCCGATCTTTTCCCTTTTAAATTCTGCGTCCCAAACCAGCCAGGGACGTCCTGAAAAGTCTATTCCTACCTGAGCCAGGGCTTCATCCATGGGTAACAAGAATCCATAACGATTCGTGCCACGTTTATCTCCCAATGCTTTCTGATATGCTTCGCCAAGTGCCAGTGCCGTATCTTCAATGGTATGATGTTCATCAATATGCAAATCACCTGCTACATGGATAGATAAATCTGCTCCCGAATGTTTAGCCAGTTGATCCAGCATATGATCAAAGAACCCGATTCCTGTATGCATATCACTTTTACCTGTACCATCCAGATTCAGGCTGATGGTGATTTGAGTTTCTTTGGTATTGCGGGTGATTTCTGCCTTACGGGCTGGTAATCGCAATAATTTATAGATTTCATCCCAGTTGTCAGTGCTTAGTTCTACAACAGGGTCTGTCTGAAACTGGGTGTCTGTACCAAAAAAGATAGCTTTAGTACCCAGGTTGTGGGCAAGTTTTACATCTGTTGGTCTATCTCCGATAACATAGGAATTAGCCAGGTCGTACTCACCTGTGAGGTATTCTGTGAGCATACCAATACCAGGCTTACGGGTAGGCAGGTTTTCATGATCAAAACTACGATCTACATGAATGGCTGCAAAATGGATATTTTCACCAGCCAATGTTTGCAACATTTTGTTATGAGCAGGCCAGAATGTATCTTCTGGAAAAGAAGCCGTTCCTAAGCCATCCTGATTGGTCACCATAACGAGTATATAGTCTGTTTCTTCAGCAATCTTGCGCAGATTGCTGATTGCTTTTGGGATAAACTCAAGTTTTTCGAGAGAATCAATCTGGCGGTCGGGAAGTGGCTCTACGATAATAGTGCCATCACGGTCAAGGAAAAGTACTTTTTTCATGTAATTGCAAAGGTCGGGTCAGAATTTGCTGCAAGTTTACAACAAAATAGTATCCAAAAAAAAGTAAAATCCAGTATCTCTGTCAGGGTATTTCAGATAGTATTTTGTGTAGGATAGTAGAGTTGAATCTCAGTATTTCCCATAAAAGAGAAAGATAGTGTCTGAACTTTTAGCAGGGTTACCCTTTCTTGGTTGAGTTCTATTTAAGGCAAACCGAAAAGTAATCTCTCTGACAAGAATGGATATTGATGTTGCTTTTCCTTCTATCTTTGTCAGATGGAAACCAGAGTGTACCAGACATATTCTGTTAAGGATATTACAGGATTTTATTCATTGCAACAATTTTGTACGCAGGCATTGACATGGGCAGAGGCACAGGATTTTTTTCACTTTTTTACAGATAACCAACTTGGTAGCCAGTACCCACATGGAGGATTTCGGAATCTGCTTACTTTGGGTGCAAGGGAGAGAATATTATTGCAGAAGGATCAGGTTTTTAGTGATATGCAGAAATATTTACTAACTGAAAAGAATGATTGGATAATTGGTTACTGGGGCTATGATCTTAAGAATGAGATAGAAGAGTTGCAAAGTCATAATTCAAATCCTTTTATGCTGCCTGATGCATTTTTTTATATTCCTGAGATACTAATTTTCTTTGAAGATGACACTATTACAATAGCTTCATTTGATAACCCTAACCAGATTCTACAAACTATTTTGTCTACTCCGATAGCTCAAAATTCTGGATTGAGTTTCAAAGGAGATATTCAGCAGCGAACCCCAAAGGAAAAGTACCTGGCCACGGTAGAGCAACTGAGAGAACATATCCTGGATGGGGATATATATGAGATTAATTATT
This sequence comes from Xanthocytophaga flava, assembly GCF_030068545.1. Lineage (NCBI taxonomy): Bacteria > Pseudomonadati > Bacteroidota > Cytophagia > Cytophagales > Rhodocytophagaceae > Xanthocytophaga > Xanthocytophaga flava. The sequence continues at coordinate 102,217 of NZ_JASJOR010000029.1, forward strand.
GTATGGAGTTCTTCTCTGAAAATGCAGTATTACAACCTCTGCAAGCCTATCAGGCTCTCAACGCACTTTCCCCGATGCCTTTTTCTGTTTACGGCAAAGTAGATACACACTATCTGTTATGTGCTTCTCCGGAGCGGTTTTTGAAGAAAGAGAGAAATAAACTTATTTCTATGCCAATTAAGGGGACCATACGGAGAGGAGTGTCACCTGACGAAGATGTGATATTAAAGGATCTACTACATACCAGTGTTAAGGAACGTGCTGAAAATATGATGATTGTTGATCTGGTGCGTAATGACCTGGCCCGAAGTGCACGTTCTGGATCAGTAGTCGTAGAGGAGATGTTTGGCGTCTATACATTTGCAGCCTTACATCATATGATTTCAACTGTGGTGGCAGAAATCCGTCCGGAAGTTGATACTATAGAGGCCATTCGGAATGCCTTTCCTATGGGTAGTATGACAGGAGCTCCCAAAATAAAAGCAATGGAACTGATTGATCAGTATGAAGATTTGAAACGAGGTTTGTATTCCGGAGCAGTAGGATATTTTACACCTGAGGGTGATTTTGATTTCAATGTGGTGATCCGAAGCATTCAGTATGATGTAACACAACACTATTTGTCTTTCTCTGTAGGGAGTGCAATTACCTATGATGCGATACCCGAACAGGAGTATGCAGAGTGTTTGTTAAAGGCACAAGCTATGTATACAGTACTTACTGCCAGATAAGAAGTATCTGAAAAACACGGGCATTGATTCAAAAAGCTCTCCAGTCATTAACAGGATATAATCCTTGTTTAGCATAGGCATATAAAGCCAACACTTTTAGTGAATCAGTGCCACTTACCTGGTTGTTAGTTAGAAAATCGGATCTGTAGTGAACTTTACTAATTTATCCAGATGTTGAATGATATAGAAAACGTCAATCTTACACGAACCTGTCATCTGTACACTTAAAGTGTACCTGAATAGTTCTGAGTTCCAAAGATCAGATGTAGAAGGTTTCTTGTACCTTTGTTGCATTAGTCCGGTTTCAGTGTGAGAGAAAACGTGGAAAACTTTTGAATATACCTAAGTTATTTACATAATTTTTAGTCTAATGAATACTATACCCACATCAGTAAACGGTGATATACAACTAGATACCATCGAAGAAGCTATTGAAGCCATTAGAAGAGGAGAGGTCATTATCGTTGTGGATGATGAAGATCGGGAAAATGAAGGAGATCTGATTTGTGCTGCTGAAAAGATAACACCAGAGATTGTAAACTTTATGATTAAGGAGGCTCGTGGTTTGATGTGTGCTCCTCTGACCCAGGAACGCTGTACGGAACTGGGGCTGGAAATGATGGTTGGACGGAATACCGCTGTGCATAGCACTCCGTTTACAGTTTCGGTTGATTTACTGGGACATGGTTGTACTACAGGGATATCTGCCAGTGACCGTGCCAAAACTATTCAGGCTTTGGTTGATCCAACCATTAAACCTGAAGAACTGGGACGTCCGGGGCATATCTTTCCGTTGAGAGCTATGCCTGGTGGAGTACTGCGTAGATCTGGACATACAGAAGCTGCAGTAGATTTTGCTCGCCTGGCAGGGTTGCAGCCTGCCGGTGTGTTGATTGAGATCCTGAATGAAGATGGTACCATGGCCCGTTTGCCTCAGCTTCGTATAATGGCTGATAAGTTTAAATTGAAGCTGGTTTCCATTAAAGATCTGATTGAATACCGACTGGCAAAGGAAAGCCTGATTAAGCGGGAGATTGGAGTAGATATGCCTACTGATTATGGTCATTTCGATCTGATTGCCTATCGTCAGGAAAATACGGGTGATCTGCATATGGCATTGGTAAAAGGACATTGGGAAAAAGATGAACCAGTACTGGTGCGTGTGCATTCATCTTGTGTGACAGGAGATATTTTTGGGTCATGCCGATGTGATTGTGGTGGTCAGTTACACAGAGCTATGGCTATGGTGGAAAAAGAAGGAAAAGGAGTGGTATTGTATATGAATCAGGAGGGGAGAGGAATTGGATTACTGAATAAGCTAAAGGCTTATAAACTTCAGGAGTCAGGTCGGGATACAGTACAAGCCAATCTGGAACTAGGCTTCAAGATGGATGAACGCGATTATGGTGTGGGTGCTCAGATTTTGCGTGATCTGGGGATCACAAAAATCCGTCTGATCTCCAACAACCCTAAAAAACGGGCTGCTCTGATTGGATATGGGTTGGAAATCGTAGAAAGAGTCCCTATTGAGATTGAACCAAACCCACACAATGAAAGATACCTGGAAACGAAACGGGATAAAATGGGACACGAGATCCTGCAAAATGGACTTTCATTATAAGTCATCAATAAAATCAAAAGCCGAATGAAATTTCATTCGGCTTTTGATTTTATGAAAGTAGAGCTTTTACAATCTGTTCCCATTCTTCTTTCAACGATACCTGAGGCATTTTTTTTCCGGCACGCGTATACCAATACTGGGCATTCCAGGAATCACCTTCTTTCCGATGCAGGTAGGCATGTATCCAACAGTTAGTAGGACTATTGTTGACCTGAGCCATGTTATGGGCTGTTTCCCAATCTTCTTTTCCATCATACCAAAGTGCTTTCAGGGCATCATTTAATTCTGATGGCGGTTCTGAAGTAGAAAGAGAAGATATAAATTCCTGATATATCATAGCATCTTGTATAAGTAGATCTTGTTTGATCAGACGAATATACTTTTTTTCTACTATCTACCCATTAGTTAGGTTGATTTAATGATGATGTTTGTCATGTCCATATGCATGACCACGTGGGTGATGTTTATGCTTGTGGTGGTGATGATGATGATCATCATCTTCTTCCTCAATAACAAGAGTTGGTTTGATGATGCGAATTTTAGGCAGTACAATCACATCATACTGATCGTAAAACACAACATACCGTACTACCTGTACCTGAGGCTTCTTTACGACAATAAGCCATTTTTCGTTAACCAGTACCAGCTTTATTTTTTCTTTTTTGACTTTGGGACCTACTTTGATATTTACAGTCACTAATGCTTCCTTATCATCTACTATTTTCTTATCCAGTACTTCTACTTCTACCTTTTCAGGCTTCACATCTTTGCGATAATCTTTCGCCTCTTTTTCTACCTGAACCAGTATGGGTTTACTATCTTCTGTAGAAATTTCTTTCGCTTTTTCAAAATCATTATCCTCAATAGATCCGAAAAAGTCATCAATGGTTTTCACTGCTTGTTCTTCTTTACTGGTTCGGCAGGAGGTCATTCCCCATACCGCCAGGCACAACACTGCCAAGGTAAAAATCTGTTTTTGAAGCATAGGTTTACAAAAATTTATATGATGCGAAGATAGAGTCTTACCTGTCGTGTTTTTATTGAAGTCTATTGCTGTAATTACAGATGTAGGATTGATCAGGAGTTTACTGTGTGAAGTCAAATACTTCTAGTGTATATAGCTGACAAACAGTTTAGCGAATAAAAAGAGAGCCTTGAAAGGAAGTATTTTTACGAGTTATATTTTATGTAGTTATGAGTAGAATACATCAAATTACAATTGGTACACTATCTACTAAAACATATCAGTGGTCTGGTTTGATAGTTGTTATTCAACCAGACCACTACAAATTATTAATGTAGAATTACCCGTTTTGAGAATGTACCTTTGGCTGTAAATGCCTTTAGGATATATAATCCTGAGGGTAGGTTTCCTGTATGGATTTGGTAGCCACCTACTACATTTTCTGTTGTAACTGGCACAATTTTTCCTGTAGAGTTGTACAAAAATACTTTATCAATATTCCATCCTGTAGGAACTTCTACTGCAAAATGACCGAGAGCCGGATTTGGATAAAGTTTGACCAGACTATTGTCCAGTATTTCGGTGCCTAATGGTTTTTGAGGGATGAGTTTCATCACTCGGGCATAATCATAGACAAGAAATAAATCGTCACCAGAGGATAATACCAAACCTGTTGATTCAAAATGCCCTATGGTATTTGCAACAAAGCTACTGTCTATCGATCCATCAATCTGTAAACGAATAAGAGATTGGTTGAATGCTGAAAATGAACCTGCTAATATTGTTTTACCATCCGGCTGAACGGCCATATAACCTACATAGTCTTTATCTTTTAAAGGCAAATTAAAGGTTGTATCAATACTTCCATTTTTGTTCAACCGTAATAATTTAAATTTTTCTGTTTTTCCTGGGACTGTGAGAGAACCGTTAATCAGAAGTTGTTCATTTGGTAGTAACTCCATTGTGCCAATATAATCCTGTGTTTCATAGGGTGTAAAGGTAGTATCCAAAGATCCATTGGGATTAAGACGTATGACTCGTCTGGCCGCTGAACCAGACCCAATGTCTAGAAACTGAGTTATGTTCTGTAATACAATAATCTTTCCATCATTCTGTAGTTTAATTTTATAGACTCCTTCTGGTAAATCAGTGCCTGTATCAAAACTGGAATCTCGTGATCCATCACTATTTAAACGGATCAGATAGGAAGATGAGTCTTTCGGATAAAATAGAACTGCCCCTACCAGAATCTTTTTATCTGGTTGAATGACAATATCATACACATCATACGTGAATTGTGTAGGACTTTCAAATGTAAGATCAGTTGTGCCATTTGGATTTAATCTGATAAGAGATCCTGTCTTTTGTCCATTAAACGTAGAAAAACGTCCGCCAACCCATATCTTGTTATCATTCTGGACAGTAATTTTACTGATAAATCCGCTGGCTGGATTGCCCTTCTCATCCAGGCCTATTCCGGCTTTAAAGCTGAGATCTACGTGACCATTTGGATTAAGACGAGTTAAATAAGATTGATTATCTGTGTTGACTACATGAAAATATCCACCTAACAAAAGCTTTCCATCAGATTGTTTGGTTAATGCGGTTATATTACCAAGTTCCTCTAGTTTTAGATTAAAACTATTATCCAGAGTTCCATTTTCATTGAGACGAATAAGAGAGTTATATGCAGCTTCTCCATACGTATTGAAAAATGCATCAGAGAGTACTTTGCCATCTTTTTGTAGGGCTAGTACAGTTGTAAGATATTCTGCGCCTATTCCTACATGAAAAGTAGGGTCCAGACTGCCGTCAGGCATAAATCTGAGTATTTGTCCATTACCAGTAGAAGACTGATGCCATGTTTTTGCTACAATTTTTCCATCATGTTGTATTGCAACAGCAAAACCATCATAATAGGTAGTGTCTGTATTTCCGGCCTTAAATGTACGATCGAGAGATCCATCTGAATTAAGGCGAGAAACACCAGTAAGATCTGGAGATTGATATCCATTACCTCCTAAAACAATTTTCCCATCATTCTGAACTACCACAGCAAATAATTGCTGATTTCTTACAAAAAGATCTGGTACAAAACTACTGTCCCAGCTACCATCTGTATTAAGACGAATAATTCTGGTTTTTGAATCATTTGACTCTGTAGGATCTTTGATATATCCGACAATAACTATTTTTCCATCAGGTTGTTCAGCAAGTGCCGAGATAGAGTAGATTTTTACACCTGTCATAGTGAATGAGGGATCAATACTCCCATCTGCACGTAATCGATAAACTCTCCCATCACCCTCTGTCTTATTGTAGGTGTTGGCTCCCAGAATCATACTTTGATCTTTCCGAACAATGAAATTATTTGGGTTAAAGTTATCGCATCGTATATTGGTATCATAGATAGCATTTAAACTTCCATCAGGATTTAACAAGGATATCTTAAATATTTCCTGGCTTTCCGGATTATAGTATTTTTCGCCAACCAGAATCTTACCATCTGTTCTAACTCCAAGTACATAGCTGTCTACAACATCTATAGATAACTGAAATGTGTTGTCTATACTACCATTGGGAAGTAAACGTACAATCTTTTTAGATGGGTGGTTGTTTATATAATCTATGTATCCACATATCAGAATCTTCTGATCTTCCTGAACTACGATAGAATAAATTCCAGAAGAATAGTTCTTTACAAGTGGATTTTGAAATGTACTATCAGAACTATAAGTCTGAGCAAAACCAGAAACGTTAAGAAGAGAACATATAATTAAGAATAGAAAAGGATGTAAAAGATGTTTCATCAATAATTGTAATTAAATAGAGTGTTGATAGAAAATTCTGATATAAAAGTTGTTACGTATACTTTTAACTAGGTGAAGAGGACATAAGAGGTGGCTTTATCGCTTTTACTAATATTCTAAATAACTTCTATGAGAAATAAGAGTACAAATGTAGAAATATAAGTGTTTACTAATATGTGATTTTTTCAACGAAAAATTACATGTTAAGCTATTATTTATAATGATTTGTACATGTGTTAAAAAACAAAAGCATGATAAAGAAAGCAACAAGGATTTTGTTACTTCTCTATCATGCTTTAAGTATCCAGAGGATACTGTTGGTTTTTTACCTGTTATTTCTTTGCAATCTGATACAGTCTTCCCTGATCTGTAACCGCATAGAGTGCGCCATCTTTTCCTTCCGTGATATCGCGGAAACGCTGATTCTGATCTGCCAGTAGTCTTTCTTCACCTACTACCTTATTGTTTTCAATTACCAGTCTGACGATGTGCATGCCACTAAGCGCACCAATGAAAAGGTTATTTTTCCATTCAGGAATAGCTGTGCCACTATAGAAAGTGATACCACTTGGCGAAACTACAGGGTCCCAGTAATAAACAGGTTGTTCCAGACCTTCTTTTTGTTGAATAGCATCGCCTATTTTAGATCCACTGTATTCGATCCCATAGGTAATAGTAGGCCAACCATAGTTTTTGCCTGCTTCAACCCGATTAACTTCGTCCCCGCCTCTAGGACCAAATTCTGTTTCCCAAAGGTCACCAGTTTCCGGATGAAAGGCCAAGCCCTGTACATTGCGGTGTCCGTAGGAATAAAGTTCCGGACGGGCTCCTGCTGTATTCGCAAATGGATTACCAGCTACAGGTTTTCCTTCTTTAGTGATCCGGATAATCTTACCCAATCCTGAATTAAGTTGTTGTGCCTGAGGCCGGGTTTGCAGATCTGAACGTTCACCTGTACTGATTACTATGTTATTGTCTTTGTCAAACAGGATTCTGCCACCATAGTGCAAGGTTCCATTATAGGCAGGTGTAGCACGATAAATAACCGTCGCACCTTCTATTTTTGTTTCATCCGTAGATAGCTTGCCTTTAGCTACAGCGGTCAGGTTGCCTTCCGGAAGAGGTTCTGAAAAAACCCAATAAACCATTCGGTTCTGCGCAAAGTCCGGATCGACTCTAACTCCAAGCAATCCGCCTTGTCCATCAGGATTAACCTTGGGAAGTCCGATAATAGGCTGACTCACTACTCCTGCATTGGTTGCGATACGCATCGTTCCAGCTTTTTCTGTGATCAGTAATCTTCCATCCGGAAGACTAGTTATTCCCCAAGGGTTCTTAAGGTCACTACTCAAAACATTTCCTTCATAAGGAGTTTTGGTTACTCGACCCGCTATACGGGTTTGACCTGTAAAGGCTGGTTTATAGTCTGTGTTGGGAGCTTTGGTTTCCACCGGAGCAACTACACTATCTGTTTTCGTGTTATCTTCTTGTGGTGTTTTCACGCTTTCTGCTGTGTTGTGTCCACACGAGGCTAGGGCAAGTAATGTGCTTGCCAGTATAATGGGTTTAAGCATTGTACTTGTTTTAGGTTGAAAGATTGTTTTTCAAAAATAGATCTTTATCTATAGTATGACTAATGCATACGTTTTTTTGTTGATAACGTTTTTATTGATTTATGATATATCGAAGCTGTTTAAACAAATAGGAAAATCCCCAAAGTAGGGTGAATTTTGAGGTGCGAACTTAAAAAACACAAAACAATGGGGATTCTCAGCAAAGATATGATCGAAAAATGGATTTTACCACAGTTGC